>JAFXGV010000012.1 GCA_017536765.1 Bacteroidaceae bacterium | reverse complement strand
CTTGTTCAAAGACGAACACCGATATTCAGGCGATAGATAGCGTTGGGGTTCCACCTCTTCCCATTCCGAACAGAGAAGTTAAGCCCAACAGCGCCGATGGTACTGCAAAGATTTGTGGGAGAGTAGGTCATCGCCGTTTTTATAAAAAGACACTCGATGGAGTGTCTTTTTTCTTTTATGTACCACAAACTCCGCCACTCTGCTTGCAGAGGGGAGGTGGATTCAAAAACTTGTTTTTTGAAGACGGAGGGGAGTGTGTGAAAACATTATTTATGGTAGGGGCGCACCCGTGTGTGCGCCCTGTGAGCACCGGCAATGATTTTGAGTACCTATATAATATTTCCCCTCTTTTTACGTTATAAACAAAGCAGAAAATATATTCTTTATGAAATGGTTTGCCAATTTTAGAAACGTAAAATACATACTCATAGCAATAGCAGCTGTGATAGCTGCCGCTTCGCTCTTGGTATCCAACTCCTTGGTAAAGGATCTGAAGGCCGAAGAGGAGAAGAAAATGGAGATATGGGCCGAGGCTATGAACTCCCTGAACCGTGCCGATGCCAACACCGACCTTGCGCTGGTGCTCACCGTGCTCAACGGCAACACCACAATTCCCGTGGTTGTCACCGACAGCAATGGGGCGATATCGCTGCACAGGAACATTGAATTCAGCGCGGGTGCCGATTCTCTTGCCGTGCTTATGCAAATGGTGGCCGATATGCGCCTGCGTGACCAAAAGATTCGTGTTGATTTGGGTACCGAGGAGGGGAGCGACTATCTCGAGGTGTGCTACTCCGATTCGCTCATCCTCAAGCAGCTTGCCTATTACCCCTATGTGCAGCTGGCTGTGGTGTTGCTCTTCTTCGCAATCTGCTTTGTGGCTATTCTCAGCAGCAAGCGTGCCGAGCAGAACCGCGTGTGGGTGGGCCTCTCCAAGGAGACAGCGCACCAGTTGGGCACTCCCATTTCTTCGCTTATGGCGTGGACCACGGTGCTCAAAGAGAAATACCCCACCGACGAGCTTTTGCCCGAAATGGAGCGCGACGTGGCGCGCCTGCAGCGTGTGGCCGAGCGTTTCTCAAAGATAGGTTCTCTGCCCGAGCCCACATCGGAAGATATTGTCGAGGTTATAGACCGCGCTGTGGAGTATGTGAAGCGCCGCAGCCCGGCACAGGTTACATACACCGTGAACTATCCCAAACGCCCTCTCCTGGTGCGTATGAATGCTCCCCTCATAGAGTGGGTGGTTGAAAACCTGTGCAAGAATGCCATAGATGCCATGAATGGCGCGGGTGCCATCACGGTTACCGTGTCGCAAAACGACAGCAAGGCATTTGTGGAGATTGCCGACACCGGCAAGGGCATCCCAAAATCGAAGCATAAACGCGTGTTCGAGCCGGGCTACACAACAAAGAAACGCGGTTGGGGGCTTGGTCTCTCGCTTGCCAAGCGCATTATGGAGCAGTACCACAAGGGGCGCATTTTTGTTAAGCAGTCGGCGCCGGGGAAGGGGACTACTTTCCGAATGGAACTGAAAAAATAAAATCTTGGCGGGGTACTACCCCGCCAAGATTTTATTTAACCCAATTAACCCAATAAAAAATAGGTTAAAACAATATTTTTCTCATAATTTGGGTGTCTATAAAGAATTTTATTTGTATCTTTGTGACCTAAATTCGGATAATACGGATAAAAGGCACTGCTTTTAGTCGGTTAAGTTGTTGAACTGATGATAAATAGGTTGTGATGGGAAGATTTGATAAATACAATATTGACCTCAAAGGTCTGAAAGCCGAGCCACTGAATATGGAGCTTCTCCTTGACGATGAGTTTTTTGGCGCAATCGAAGGGGAAGAGTTCCAGAGAGGAACGGTAAAGGCTGTTGTTACAGCAAAAAAGAACCGCGATGTCTTTGAGATAGCATTTTCGCTGTCGGGTATTGTGATAGTTCCCTGCAACCGTTGCCTCGACGACCTTGAACTTGAAATAGAGACCACCAACTCCCTGCGTGTGAAGTTTGGCGACGATTTTGCCGATGACGGCGACATCGTAGTGGTTCCCGAGCGGGATGGCGACATTAACATTGCGTGGTATCTCTATGAGTTTATCGCCCTTGCGATGCCTATGAGGAGGGTACACGCCCCCGGCAAATGCAACAAGGCGGTAACCGGCAAGTTAAGAAAGCACCTCCTTGGCGAGTACGATGACGAACAACCCGAGATGGACCCACGCTGGGAGGTTTTGAAGAATATACAAATTGAAGAAGATAATTAAAACGTTAGAAAAATGGCACATCCTAAAAGAAGACAATCTAAGACAAGAACTGCCAAGAGAAGAACTCACGACAAGGCAGTAGCTCCTACATTGGCTATTTGCCCCAACTGTGGTGAGTGGCACGTTTATCACACCGTATGTGGTGCGTGTGGTTATTACAGAGGTAAGTTGGCTATCGAGAAAGAGGCTGCTATCTAAAACGACCGCTTAACCGCACCACGGTAAAGCCGGTGCGGGCAGTTTTTGAAAGTAAGTAAAACGCACCTTGCAGGGCAATGGTGCGTTTTTCATATGTTATGCAACAGCCGCCGCCTGCGGGTGGCAGGCTCCACGGAGGCCCGTGGGTAAACGATTTTTTATATGCATAAAGCAGGTTTTGTAAATATTGTGGGCAACCCCAATGTGGGAAAGTCAACCCTTATGAATCTCCTTGTGGGTGAGCGCATATCCATTGCCACCTTCAAGGCGCAGACTACACGCCACCGCATTATGGGTATATTGAATACCGATGATGCGCAGATTGTCTTTTCCGACACTCCCGGCGTGCTGAAACCCAATTATAAATTGCAGGAGGCTATGTTGCGCTTTTCTCGTTCGGCCCTGCGCGATGCCGACGTGTTGCTCTATGTGACCGATATGGTGGAGACGCCCGACAAGAACAGCGACTTCATTGACGAGGTGCGCAAGATTGACGTGCCCATCATTGTGCTCATAAACAAGATAGACACAGCCAACCAGCAGGAGCTTGTGAAAAAGGTGGAGCAGTGGCACGAACTGATGCCCGAGGCCGAGATCTTGCCCATTTCGGCCAAAGCGAAATTCGGTGTCGATGTGGTGATGAAGCGCATTATGGAGCTTCTGCCTCCCTCGCCTCCCTATTTTGACAAGGACCAGCTCACCGACAAGCCTGCCCGTTTCTTCGTGAATGAAATTATACGCGAGAAGATTCTCTTGCACTATGACAAGGAGATTCCCTATGTGTGCGAGGTGGAGTGCGAGTATTTCAAGGAGAAAGAGGGCAGCATATATATGAAATCAATAATATATGTTGAGCGCGATTCACAAAAGGGTATCATAATAGGTCACGAGGGTGCCGCCCTCAAGCGTGTAGCCATAGATGCCCGTCGCGAGCTTGAAAAATTCTTTGGGAAGAAAATCTTCCTGGAGATATATGTTAAAGTAGATAAGGATTGGCGTAACAGCAACAAGCAGCTGCGCAGGTTCGGTTACGACCAGAAAGATTGATAGACTATGGGAAATTTAGTAGCAATAGTTGGCCGCCCTAATGTGGGTAAATCAACCCTCTTCAACCGCCTCACCGAAACAAAGCAGGCGATAATATCGGACGAGGCCGGCACTACCCGCGACCGCCAGTATGGCCGTTGTCTGTGGTGTGGCAAGGAGTTCTCGCTTGTGGACACAGGTGGTTGGGTGAGAAACTCCGACGATGTGTTCGAGGAGGCAATATGCGAACAGGTGACACTTGCAATGGAAGAGGCCGATGTCATCCTCTTTGTGGTGGATGCGATGAACGGCCTCACCGACCTCGACAGCGAGCTTGCATCAATGCTGCGCCGCACAAAAAAGCCTGTGCTTGTGGTAGCCAATAAAGTAGATACATACGAAATGCAATATGCTGCGGCCGAGTTCTACAGTATGGGCTTGGGCGATATGCACTGCATATCGGCGGCCAATGGCAGCGGCACAGGCGACCTGCTCGACCTCATTGTTTCGAAATTCACCAAGGAGGCCGAGGAGGCACCCGAGGAGAATATCCCCCGCTTTGCTGTGGTGGGCCGCCCCAATGCAGGTAAAAGCTCCATAATAAATGTATTCCTGGGCGAGGAGCGCAATATAGTAACCAACATTGCAGGTACCACACGCGACTCCATCCTCACCCGTTATACCAAGTTTGGTTTCGATTTCTATCTGGTAGATACCGCGGGTATCCGCAAAAAAGGCAAGGTGAACGAGGATATAGAGTACTACTCGGTGCTGCGTTCTATCCGTGCCATAGAGAACAGCGATGTGTGCATTCTTATGATAGATGCCACCCGCGGCATAGAATCGCAGGACCTCAACATCTTCTCTATTATACAGCGCAATCAAAAGAGCCTTGTTGTGGTGGTGAACAAGTGGGACCTTGTGGAGGACAAGAGCGAAAAGGTGCAGAAGTTCTTCGAGAATGCAATACGTCAGCGTGTGGCGCCCTTTGTGGATTTCCCCATAATATTCACATCGGCAGTAACCAAGCAGCGTGTGTTCAAGGTGTTGGAAACAGCCAAGGAGGTATATCTCAATTCAAAGACAAAAATCTCCACAGCCAAGTTCAACGAAACAATGTTGCCCATAATAGAGGCCTTTCCGCCACCTTCGATAAAGGGCAAGTATATAAAGATAAAATACTGTATGCAGTTGCACGAGACACGCGTTCCGTCGTTCCTCTTTTTTGCCAACCTGCCGCAGTATGTGCGCGAGCCCTACAAGCGTTTCTTGGAGAACAAGATTCGCGATAATTGGAAATTCACAGGTGTTCCTATAAATATATTCATAAGACAGAAGTGATAAATTGCTTGCGATACACAAAAACCCTCAAAGTTTTGACAAACTTTGAGGGTTTTTGTGTTAATTCTGTGATTTTTTCAACATATAAGTTATTAAACAAAGAATTTTATATAACTTTACCACATTTCGTTGCAAAATAAAAGTATAAAGATAAAAATATGAAAAAACTACTACTTGGAGACGAAGCCATAGCGCTTGGAGCCATACACGCCGGTTTGGGCGGTGTGTATGCCTATCCCGGAACTCCATCTACTGAAATAACAGAATTTATACAGGCCGATTCGCTGGCCCGTGAGCGTAAGGTGCACAGCCGCTGGTGTACCAATGAGAAAACCGCAATGGAGGCCGCCTTGGGTATGTCCTATGCCGGCCGCCGTGCATTGGTGTGTATGAAACACGTAGGTATGAATGTGGCTGCCGATGCTTTTGTGAATTCCGCCATCACCGGCGTGCACGGTGGTTTGGTGGTGGTTGCAGCCGACGATCCCTCAATGCACTCCAGCCAGAACGAGCAGGACAGCCGTTTCTATGGAGCTTTTGCAATGGTGCCCATAATGGAGCCATCGAACCAGCAAGAGGCCTACGATATGATGCAGAGCGCCTTTGAACTGTCGGAGAAACTGCGCGAGCCCGTTATTGTGCGCGTGGTCACCCGCTTGGCACACAGCCGTGCGGCAGTTGAGGTGCGCAATGCTGCCGAGGTGCAGAATCTTGGAATATGCCAGGAGCGCTGGGTGTTGTTGCCCGGTATAGCACGTGCGCGTTACGCCACCTTAATCGACAAGCAGGCCGATATGCTTGCCGCCTCCGAGGCTTCCGTTTACAACAGGCAGGAGTGTGGCGGCGGTTCACTTGGTATCATAGCCTGCGGCATAGGTTACAATTATGTGAAAGAGGCTGTCGGTAACAGTGCCAACATACTGAAAGTGAGCCAGTACCCATTGCCCCAGGGGGCTATACGTCGCTTGGCGGGTGAGAATGATGCCGTTATAGTGGTTGAAGATGGCCAGCCCGTGGTGGAGCAGCAGGTGAAAGCTCTGCTTGGTGCCGAATATCCTTTGAAGGGCCGCCTCACAGGCGACCTGCCGCGCACAGGCGAGCTCACCCCCGACAATGTGGCGGTGGCTCTTGGTGTGGAGCAGAAACCAATGCACGCCCCCTCGGCTGTTGTTGCGCCACGCCCGCCCCAGCTGTGCCAGGGATGCGGCCACAGGGATGTATATACGGCGCTTAACCAGGTGCTGGCTACATACCCCGATTATAGAATATTCGGCGACATTGGTTGCTACACCCTGGGCGCATTGCCTCCCTTCAAGGCTTTGGCAAGCTGTGTCGATATGGGTGCCTCCATCACTATGGCCAAGGGTGCAGCCGATGCAGGCTTCTTCCCCTCGGTAGCCATCATTGGCGACTCCACCTTCACACATAGCGGTATGACAGGCCTGCTCGATGCCGTGAACGACAAGAGCAATATCACTGTGGTGATATCGGACAACCTCACCACCGGTATGACAGGTGGCCAGGACTCGGCCGGAACCAGCAAATTCGAGGCCATCTGTGTGGCCCTCGGCGTGGAGCCCGAGCACGTGCGCGTGGTTGTTCCCCTGCCCAAGAATATGGATGAGATTAAACGCATCCTCAAGGAGGAAATTGATTACCCCGGAGTGTCGGTTGTAATCCCCCGTCGTGAGTGTATTCAGACTGCCGCACGCAAAGCGCGTGAGGCACGGAAGGCCAAGGAGAATGCCTGATTTCCCGTATAGTAAAAGCAATACCGAATTATGAAAATAGATATTATATTATGCGGTGTGGGAGGGCAAGGTATCCTCTCCATCGCCACCATTATAGGCGAGGCCGCCACAAAGGCAGGTCTTAACCTCAAACAGGCCGAGGTGCACGGTATGAGCCAGCGCGGCGGTGACGTGCAGAGCCATCTTCGTCTCTCCGATGAGGCCATATACAGCGATTTGATAGCACAGGGTGCTGCAGATATGATTATAAGTATGGAGCCTATGGAGAGCCTTCGTTATCTGCAATACCTGGCAGCCGATGGAAAAGTTGTTACAGGCAGCGAACCTTTTGTGAACATACCAAACTACCCCGAAATGGCTTCGGTGCAGAGCGAACTGGCAGCCCTGCCTGCAGTGGATATGATGGATATAGATGCCGTTGCCAAGAGTGTGGGCAACCCCCGTGGCGCAAATATGGTGCTGCTTGGTATGGCAGCGCGCCACATCCAAATATTGTCGGCCGGGGAACTGCAAGATGCCATACGCACTATTTTTGCCCGCAAGGGAGATGCCGTGGTAGAGGCCAATCTAAAGGCTTTCCAAGCAGGTTTTGAGGGGTAATTCTAAATGCGAAACAATTATGAACAATATGATTCCAAACGATAACTGCCCCTTCTTCAATGAGAAGATGGAGACTATGACGCGAGCCGAGATTGAGGCATTGCAGCTCGAACGCCTGCAGGCCACGGTGCGCCATTGTATGAACTCACCCTTCTATAAAAAACGTTTCCAAGAGGCCGGCATAACACCCGAGGATATAAAAAGCCTCGATGATATAAGGCGCATCCCGTTTACCACCAAGCAGGACTTGCGCGATACATATCCCTTTGGTATGGCCAGCGTGCCTTTGAGGGAGTGCACCCGCCTGCACTCATCGAGCGGTACCACAGGTACCCCCACCGTAATCCTTCACACCCGCAAGGACCTTGAGGAGTGGGCTGCACAGGTTGCTCGCAACCTGTGGATGGTGGGCCTGCGTCCCGACGATGTGTTCCAGAACTCCAGCGGATATGGTATGTTCACCGGCGGTCTTGGTTTCCAGTATGGTGCCGAGCGCCTGGGTATGCTCACCGTGCCTGCTGCTGCGGGTAACTCGCTTCGCCAGATAAAGTTCATTACCGACTTTGGTACCACAGCCCTGCACGCCGTTCCCTCGTATGTCACCCGTCTTTACGAGGTTATGCGCAGTATGGACGTAGATCCGCGCCGCGATACAAAATTGAAGGTGCTTGCCATAGGTGCAGAGCCCCATTCCGAGGAGCAGCGTCGCCGCATAGAGGAGATGATGGGTGTGAAAGCCTACAACTCCTTTGGTATGAGTGAAATGTGCGGCCCGGGTGTAGGCTTTGAGTGCCAGGAGCAGAACGGCCTGCACTTTTGGGAAGACTATTACATTGTGGAGATTGTGAACCCCGAAACATTGGAGCCTGTGCCCGACGGCGAGATAGGCGAGTTGGTGCTCACAACCCTCTGCCGCGAGGCTATGCCGTTGTTGCGTTACCGCACCCGCGACCTCACCCGCGTGCTTGGCCGCAGCTGCCCCTGCGGGCGTAACCACGTGCGCATCGACCGTATGCGCGGCCGCAGCGACGATATGATGGTGTTGCGCGGTGTAAATATCTTCCCCATACAGATAGAAAAGATATTGATGAACTTCAGCGAATTGGCAAGCAATTACCTCATAACCCTCACCACCGACAAGGAAAACGACAATATGCTTGTGGAGGTGGAGTTGGAGGAACTCTTTACCGATGATTTCCACCGCTTGCAGGATCTCACCAAGCGCATACAGCGTGCGCTGAAAGACGAAATTCTGCTCACACCGGTTGTAAAGCTCCTGCCTAAAGGTACACTGCCGGTTTCCGACGGCAAGGCTGTGCGTGTGGTGGATAAACGTACCGTGTATCAATAACCCCGTATAAAAACAGAGAATAAACAATGACAACAATAAAACAGCTATCGATATTTATCGAGAACAAGAGCGGAACCCTCATAAAGGTACTCAACCTTCTGAGCGAGGCTAAAATACAGATAATAGCATCCACTATAGCCGATACGCAAGACTATGGTATATACCGAGTGCTCTGCTCGGCGCCCCGTGAGGCTTTCACCATACTCAAGGAGAATGGCATAAACGTGCAGTTGACCGATGTGCTTGCCATAGCTATAGAGGACGAGCCCGGCAAGGCGGCCACAGCTATAAATGCACTCTCCGATGCAGGTGTGAATATTCTTTATATGTACTCGTTCCTGTGGCAAGGCAGAGGTGTACTGGTTATGCGCACCGACAAGAGCGACGAGGCTATGCAGGTTATAGCCCGCAAGAGCATTATTCTATTAGATGAAGATAACTTCAAAAATTAAACGTTATGATATTCAATCCCGAAATGGAATGTATGTCCCGCGAGAATATGCGGGCATTGCAGACAGAACGTCTTATAGCCACCGTTAAACGCTGCTATGAGAATGTGCCTTTTTACAAGAAAAAGATGGACCAGAAGGGTGTTCGTCCCGAGGATATAAAATCAATCGACGACATCACCAAGTTGCCGTTTACCACCAAGCACGATTTGCGCGACGAGTATCCCTTTGGCCTGAATGCTGTACCTATGAGCGAGATAAAGCGTATTCACGCCTCGTCGGGAACAACAGGAAAGCCCGTGGTGGGTACATATACACAGAACGACCTCGACAATTGGGCCGAGTGTGTGGCTCGCGTGCTTGCCGTGGGCGATGTGGGCCCTGGCGATGTGGTGCAGGTGTCATACGGGTACGGCCTCTTTACCGGTGGCTTGGGCGCACACGACGGTGCAGCCAAGCTTGGTGCAGTGCAGTTGCCCACCTCATCGGGTAATTCCGAGAAGCAGGTGATGCTTATGCAGGATTTCGGTACCACAGCGCTCTGCTGCACACCTTCATATGCTCTTCACTTGGCCGAGGTTATGGAAAAATGCGGTATCAAGAAGGAGGACCTCAAACTGCGTGTGGGCTTCTTCGGCGCCGAGCCCTGGACCTGGGGCATACGTCGCGAACTGGAGAGCAAATTCGGCATAAAGGCAATCGATATCTACGGCCTTACCGAGATGTCGGGCCCCGGTGTGGGCGGCGAGTGCCAGTATCAGGATGGTACACACGTGTGGGAGGATATGTTCTACCCCGAGATTATAAACCCCGACACCCTGGAGCCCGTGGCACCCGGTGAAAAGGGCGAGCTTGTGTTTACATCGCTGTGCAAGGAGGCTATGCCCATTTTGCGTTACCGCACACGCGACCTCACCAACCTCATCTACGAAAAGTGCCGTTGCGGCCGCACCAGCGTGCGCATTGGCAAGATTCTCGGTCGCAGCGACGATATGCTCATTATTCGTGGCGTGAATGTATTCCCCAGCCAGATAGAGGCCATCCTCACCGAGTTCCCCGCCTTCACTCCCCAGTATTTCATTACCGTGGATAGAAAGCACAACGAGGATACATTTGACCTTGATGTGGAGTTGCGCCCCGACCTCTTCTCACCCAACCCCGCACGACAGATGCCTTTCATCAAGTATCTGTACGACCGCTTGGTGTCTGTCACCGGTATCAAGCCCAACATCCACATCCAGCCCCCCGGAACCATCGCTCGTTCTATGGGCAAGGCAAAACACGTGCTCGACAAGCGTGATTTTTCGGATTGGGAAAAAGGAAAATAATAAAAAAGGTTGCTGAAAATTTTCAGCAACCTTTTTTATTTCTCACTTGCTACCCTGCGCAGAATTTCGCTCGAGAAAAGGAAATCGTTAAGCTGCTTGTTTTCGGTGTGTAGTATGCCATCCTTGTTACCCTCCCACGATATCTCGCCACCGGCAAGGAACAGTATGTGGTCACCGATGTTCATAACCGAGTTCATATCGTGCGTGTTCACAATGGTGGTTATGTTATACTCCTTGGTGATGCCGTGTATCAGCTCGTCAATAATGAGTGAGGTCTTGGGGTCGAGGCCCGAATTAGGCTCGTCGCAAAAGAGGTAGCGCGGTTCAAGGGCTATGGCGCGGGCAATGGCTGCGCGCTTTTGCATTCCGCCCGACAGCTCCTCGGGGCTTTTGTCCTGTGCATCGAGCAGGTTCACACGTTCAAGGCAAAAGCGGGCGCGTTTAAGTCGCTCGTTGTATGTTTTTGTGGAGAACATATCCAGGGGGAACATCACATTCTCTAATACACTCATAGAATCGAAAAGGGCCGCGCTCTGAAAAAGCATACCCATTTCGCGACGCAGCAAGTGACGCTCCTTCTTGTTGAACGTGAGCGCGTTGCGCCCGTCGTATAGCACTTTGCCTTTCTCGGGGTCCAGCAAACCCACAATGCATTTGAGGAGAACGGTCTTTCCGGCACCGCTCTGGCCAATGATGAGGCTTGTCTGCCCCTCTTCAAAGGTGGCGCTTATGTTGTTGAGCACGGTTTGTGTGCCAAACTGCTTGTGTATGTTCTGTATCTCTATCATTGCATAAGTAGCTGGGTTAATACAATGTCGGCAAACAGGATGAGCGCGCTGCAGCTCACCACCGAATCGGTGCTTGCCTTGCCCACCTCAATGGAGCCGCCCTCCACGGTGTAGCCGTAGAACGATGCCACCGAGGTTATGATGTAGGCAAAAAATATCGCTTTTATTATGCTGCACCATATGTACCACTGCTGAAATTCGTATTGCAGGCCGCAGGTGAGGTCGTCGGGTGTCATTATGCCGGTGAAAAAGCCTATTGCATATGCTCCCACAATTCCCGCCACAATGCTGAATATAACCAATATGGGTATCATTGCTATGAGGGCGGCCACCTTGGGCATTATGAGGAAATTGGCCGAGTTCACTCCCATTATCTCCAATGCATCTATCTGCTGTGTCACGCGCATTGTGC
Organism: Bacteroidaceae bacterium; assembly: GCA_017536765.1. Lineage (GTDB taxonomy): Bacteria > Bacteroidota > Bacteroidia > Bacteroidales > Bacteroidaceae > HGM04593. Next base: position 49,116 of record JAFXGV010000012.1, on the reverse strand, counting down.
CTATCTCCGATGTTATGTTCGAACCCACCTTGCCGGCAAGTATAAGGCACATAATGGAGGATGAAAACTCGAGCAGCATAATCTCGCGGGTGGCATATCCCACCACGAATTTGGGCATCCAGGCGTTTTCTATGTTTAGTTTCATCTGAATGCATATAACCGCTCCTATGAAGAATGAAATGAGCAGCACAATGGGTATGGAGTCTATTCCCAACTGGAATATCTCACGCATTGTCTGGCGCATAAATATTCTGCCGCTTTCGGGGCGGGCAAATACGCGGCGCATAAGCAGCAGATAGCTGCCGAATGTCTTTATGGATTTTGCTATAAACATTTATATCCTGTTTTCGTGTGCGAAGATACTATTTTTATCTGTCAATAGCACCCGCCGCCCGCTGTTTTATGTTTTTTTGGCTTTGAAAAAGACATAATTGGCAACTGACGAGCGCAAAAACAATTACAACGATGCTCCAAAACGAGGCTGCGCTTCCAAAACTTGCGGCAAATGTTGGGCATAAACCAAAAATGCATTATCTTCGCCACAAAATATGTAAGAAAATGGTTGCATTTGCTGAAAATGAGAATATATCCGCAACTCCCGAACGTATGGTGTTGCGCACCGAGAACCTTGTGAAACGCTACGGCAAACGTACCGTGGTGAATAACGTATCCTTCGATGTGAAGCAGGGTGAGATTGTGGGCCTCCTGGGGCCGAATGGTGCCGGCAAAACAACCTCGTTCTATATGACAACGGGGCTTGTGGTGCCCAACGATGGTAAAATATTTCTCAACGATACCGAAATAACCAATTTCCCTGTATATAAGCGTGCCCGCATAGGTGTGGGTTATTTGGCGCAGGAGGCAAGCGTGTTCCGCAAAATGACGGTGGAGGACAACATTGCATCGGTGCTGGAACTCACCAACAAGCCCAAGGAGTACCAGAAGGAGAAACTCGAAAGCCTCATAGAGGAGTTCCGCCTGCAAAAGGTGCGCAAGAACCTTGGCGACCGCCTTTCGGGTGGTGAACGCCGCCGCACCGAGATTGCCCGCTGTCTGGCCATAGATCCCAAATTCATTATGCTCGACGAGCCCTTTGCCGGTGTCGATCCCATTGCGGTAGAGGATATCCAGTATATCGTGTGGAAATTGAAAGATAAGAACATCGGTATTCTCATTACCGACCACAACGTGCAGGAGACGCTGAGCATTACCGACCGCGCCTATCTGTTGTTCGAGGGAAGAATACTCTTCGAGGGTACCCCCGAGGTGCTTGCCGAAAATCCTGTGGTGCGCGAAAAATATCTTGGCCGCGACTTTGTACTGCGCAAGCGCGAATTTCAGATAGATTAGCATAGAACGGTTCTAAATAATGTAATGGGCGGCAAGGTTGCAAATTGTCAAAACAGCAACCTTGCTGCTATATTTTTCTCTTAATTTAGCCCGCCATTTCTCTTTTGCGCTCCTTTTTTTCGACTAAAAACGAGCAAAAAGGGGATTTTTTTTGATTATCTCCCCAATAAATTGTAATTTTGCAGGCCTAATTTGGGTTTAGTATATTATTATAAAATTAAATATATGGAATTTACATTTAAAAATTCAGACGCTACAAGCGCAATTCTGACAGTGAAAATTCAGGAGGCCGACTATGCCTCTTTGGTTGAGAAACAGCTAAAGACAATCCGCCAGAAGGCCAATATTCCCGGTTTCCGTCCCGGTATGGTTCCAATGGGCTTGGTGAAAAAGCAGTATGGCACAGCCGTTAAAGCCGAGGAGATTAACAAACTGCTGCAGACAAAAATCTTTGAGTATATCAAGGAGAACAAGGTTGATATGCTTGGCGAGCCTCTCCCCATCGAGGAGCAGCAGGCCGCTATCGATATGGTAAACGACACAGAGTTTACATTTGAGTTCGAGATAGCTCTTGCTCCCAAGTTCGATGCCACTCTCACCGCAGACGACAAGCTCGCATACTACAAGATACAGCCCACCGACGAGATGATTGACTCTCAGGTACAGGCCTATGCACAGCGTTGCGGCGAGTACAAGCAGGTTGAGAGCTACGAGGATAAGGATATGCTCAAGGGTTCTTTGGTTGAGGCTGCCGAGGAGGGTATTAGCGTTAAGGATGCTGTTATGATGCCTACATATATGAAGAACGACGAGCAGAAGGCTCTCTTTGCAGGTGCCAAGGTGGGCGATGTCATCACATTCAACCCCACAACAGCATTCGATGGCAGCGAGGCCGAGCTTGCTTCTCTGTTGAAGATTGAAAAGAGCGAGGTTGCCGCCCACGCAGGCGAGTTCACCTTCACTATTTCCGAAATCACACGCTTCGTTGCCAGCGAGTTGAACCAGAACGTGTTCGATGCTGCATTTGGCAAGGATGCTGTTAAGAGCGAGGAGGAGTTCCGCGCTAAAATAGGTGAGCAGATTTCAGAGCGTTTCGCCGTTGACAGCGACTACAAACTCTTGCTCGATACACGCAGCTACCTTATGGAGCGCATTGGCAAGATGGAGTTCCCCGAGGCTCTCTTGCGCCGCATTATGGAGATGAACAAGGCCGAGGGTGCCGAGAGCATCAGCGAGGAGGATTTCCGGAGGAGCATCACAGAGCTCTCTTGGCACCTTATCAAAGAGCAGCTTGCCAAGAAATTCGAGGTTAAGATAGACGACAACGACGTTCTTGCTGTAGCAAAGGCTGCCACACGCGATCAGTTTATGCAGTATGGTATGGGCAATGTTCCCGAGGATCTCTTGGAGAACTATGCAACAGGTATGCTCAAGCAGGAGAAGACACGCGAGGCTCTTATCAACCGCGCTGTCGATATCAAACTCATCGAGGCGGTGAAGAACACCGTTACATTGAACGAGGAGCAGATTTCTGTTGAGGATTTCAACAAAAAGCTCGCCGAGAACGATAAATAATAAAGTAAAAATATAAAACTGTGTTGATTATGAAAGATGATTTTAGAAAATATGCCACCAAGCATTTGGGAATGAGCAGTATGGTGCTCGACGACGTGCTCAAAGTGCAGTCGCAGTATCTTAACCCCTACATTTTGGAGGAGCGTCAGTTGAACGTGACTCAGATGGATGTGTTCTCTCGTTTGATGATGGATAGAATCATCTTTCTTGGAACACAGATTGACGACTACACTGCAAACACATTGCAGGCACAGCTGCTCTACCTCGATTCGGTAGATAACAGCAAAGATATCTCCATATACATAAACTCGCCCGGTGGCTCTGTGTATGCAGGCTTGGGCATTTACGACACAATGCAGTTTATTGGCAGCGATGTGGCCACCATCTGTACAGGTATGGCCGCAAGTATGGCTGCCGTGCTGTTGGTGTCGGGTGCCGAAGGCAAGCGCTCGGCGCTCACACACAGCCGTGTGATGATTCATCAGCCCCTTGGCGGTGTGCAGGGCCAGGCCAGCGACATTGAAATTACAGCCCGCGAAATTCAGAAACTGAAGAACGAGCTGTACACAATCATAGCCGACCACAGCCACCAGCCCTTTGACAAGGTGTGGGCCGACAGTGACCGCGACTACTGGATGACTGCTGCCGAGGCCAAGGAGTATGGTATGATAGACAATGTGCTTTCGCGTAAAAAATAATTATGGCCGAAAAAAACAAGAAACGTTGTAGTTTTTGCGGCAGAACAGAGGACCAGGTGGCGTTGCTTATGACCGGAATGACCGGTTACATATGCAACGACTGCGTGGAGCAGGCGCATAATATATTGCGCGAGGAGGCCCTCTTGCCCAAGAATGATTTCGAAATGAAGGAACTGCCCAAGCCCAAGGAGATAAAGGCGTTCCTCGATGAATATGTGATAGGGCAGGATGCGGCGAAATGTGCGTTGGCAGTGTCGGTCTATAACCACTACAAGCGTCTGTTGCAGCGCGACAGCGGCGATGATGTAGAGATAGAAAAGAGTAACATAGTGATGGTGGGCAGCACGGGAACCGGTAAGACTCTCCTTGCCCGCACCATTGCTCGTTTGCTCAAGGTGCCCTTTACCATAGTGGATGCCACGGTACTCACCGAGGCGGGCTATGTGGGCGAGGATATCGAGAGCATTCTCACACGTCTGTTGCAGGTTGCCGACTATAATGTGGAGGCTGCCGAGCGCGGTATTGTATTTATAGACGAGATAGACAAAATTGCCCGCAAGAGCGACAATCCCTCTATTACCCGCGACGTGAGTGGCGAGGGTGTGCAGCAGGGCCTTTTGAAACTGCTCGAGGGTTCGGTGGTGAACGTGCCCCCACAGGGCGGCCGCAAGCACCCCGACCAAAAGATGATTCCCGTGAACACAAAGCATATTCTGTTCATATGCGGCGGAGCATTCGACGGCATCGAGAAGAAAATTGCACAGAGGCTCAACACCCACATCGTAGGTTACAACTCGGTGCAGAACAGCTTCAAGATTGACAAGGGCGATATGATGCAGTATGTCACTCCGCAGGATTTGCGCTCCTTCGGGCTCATACCCGAGATTGTGGGCCGTTTGCCCATTCTCACATCGTTGCGGCCACTCGACCGCGGTGCGTTGCGCAACATCCTTACTGAGCCCAAGAACTCCATAATAAAGCAATACATAAGGCTTATGGAGATGGATGGCGTGGAGCTGTCGTTCGACAGCGATACCCTCGATTACATAGTGGATATGGCTGTGGAATATAAGCTGGGAGCCCGCGGGTTGCGCTCCATTGTAGAGGCCATTATGCAGGATAAGATGTTCGAGATTCCGTCGAGCGGCGAAAAAACCTGTGTTATCACAAAAGCGTATGCCCAGGAACAGATGGCAAAGAACGGCGCTTTAGGCGCAATGGCATAAACAACTGATACCCTCTCGATGCATCGAGAGGGTATTTTTAAGTAAGAATACGTGGAGCTTGTGTGCGGTAAATATGCTTGCACAACTGCATATGAGCGTGTTTTGCCTGCCGTTGCTAAAATAATTATTCCTCAAAGAGAAATATGTTGAAAAATATATTGGAAAAATTTGGCGGTTTAGTAGAGATATTTATAACTTTGTTAGCAAATAGGCATATTGTAAAATGACGAAGAAGTACAAATTGACGGAGATTCTCAAAGAGAATTTCGGCTTTGACACATTTAAGGGGGATCAGGAGGCTGTCATCAAAAATCTCCTTGCAGGAAATGATGCCTTTGTGCTGATGCCTACGGGCGGTGGAAAATCTCTGTGCTACCAATTGCCTTCGCTCATAATGGAGGGCACGGCCATTGTTATTTCGCCTCTCATAGCCCTTATGAAAAACCAGGTCGATGCCATCAGAAACCTTAACGAGGAGGATGGTGTCGCACATTTCTTGAACTCCTCCCTCACCAAGCAGGCCATTGAGGAGGTGAAGGCCGATGTCGTTGCCGGCAAGACCAAGTTGCTTTATGTGGCCCCCGAGTCGCTCACGAAAGAGGATAACGTGGAGTTCCTTAAAAGCATTAAAATATCTTTCTATGCAATAGATGAGGCTCATTGTATTTCGGAATGGGGGCACGATTTCCGTCCCGAGTATCGTCGCATACGCCCCATTATAAACGAAATAGGCAAGGCGCCTGTGATAGCCCTCACGGCTACCGCCACAAACAAGGTGCGCGACGATATAAAGAAGAACCTTGGAATACAGAACGCACCCGATTTCAAATCGTCGTTCAACCGCCCGAACCTCTACTACGAGGTACGTTCAAAGACAAAGGATGTCGATAAGGATATCATAAAATATATAAAATCGAATCCTGGAAAATCGGGCATCATATACTGCCTCAGCCGCAAGAAGGTTGAGGAACTTGCCGAGGTGCTGCAGGCCAATGAGATTTCGGCAAAGGCATACCACGCAGGTATGGACTCGGATGTGAGGTCGCAAACGCAAGACGACTTCATAATGGAAAGAATAGATGTGATTGTTGCAACTATTGCTTTCGGTATGGGCATAGACAAGCCCGATGTGCGCTATGTAATACACTACGACATCCCCAAGAGCCTCGAAGGTTACTACCAGGAGACAGGCCGTGCGGGCCGCGATGGTGGCGAGGGTAATTGTATTGCCTATTACAATAGCAAAGATTTGCAGAAATTGGAAAAATTCCTGGAGGGCAAGCCGCTTGCCGAGCAGTATATAGGCCGCCAGTTGTTGCACGAGACAACAGCCTATGCCGAGTCGTCGGTTTGCCGCAGAAAATTGTTGTTACATTATTTTGGTGAAAATTACGAAGTGGAAAATTGTGGTAATTGTGATAACTGCCTCTCTCCCAAAAAGCAGATAGAGGCACAGGAGATGCTTGAAACCGTAATAGAGGCTGTTCTTGCATTGAAAGAGAACTTTAAGGCAGAATATGTTATAGATGTGCTTATGGGCAAGGAGACTGCCGACATACAGTCCCATATGCACGACGAGTTGGAGTGCTTTGGTTGCGGTGTAGATGACGAGCCCAAGCGCTGGAACGCCGTTATACGCCAGGCGCTAATAGCCGGCTACCTTGACAAGGATGTGGAAAACTATGGTCTTTTGAAGGTGACGAAAGAGGGCCGTAAATTCCTGGACCACCCCAAATCGTTCAAGATTGTGGAGGATAGGGATTTTACCGAGGAAGAGGCTGTTGTGCAGAGCGGCAGCACATTTGCAGTGGACCCCGAACTGTATGCGATGCTCAAGAATCTGCGCAAGAAACTATCAAAGCAACTCGAACTGCCGCCCTATGTGATATTCCAGGATCCATCGCTCGAGGCTATGGCCACTACATATCCCATAACATTCGACGAACTCAAGAATATTCCCGGTGTGGGTGAAGGTAAAGCAAAACGCTATGGCGAGGAGTTCTGCGCTCTCATCAAACGCCATTGTGAGGAGAACGAGATAGACCGTCCCGAGGATTTCCGCGTGCGCACGGTTGCCAACAAATCCAAACTCAAAGTTGGTGTCATAAGCGCCATAGACCGCAAGGTGGCACTCGACGACCTTGCAATAAGCCTTGGCGTGGAGTTTGAGGATTTGCTCGAGGATGTGGAAAAGATTGTATATTCGGGCACGAAACTGAATATAGACTATTTCCTCGAGGAGATAATGGACGAGGAGAACATTCAGGAGATATATGACTACTTCAAGAACTCCGATACCGATAACATCGATGCCGCACTTGACGAGTTAGGTGCCGATTACAGCGAGGAGGAGATACGTCTTGTACGCGTGAAATTCATATCCGAGATGGGTAACTGATTTGGTAAATAAAAAAACAATATAGATAAATGAACGATTTTATTAAAGACAAAATTGCAATAGACGGTCTCACTTATGACGACGTGTTGCTTATCCCCGCATACTCCGAGGTGCTGCCCAAGGAGGTTTGTATGAAAACTAAGTTTTCGCGTAACATAGACCTTAATGTGCCATTCGTTACAGCAGCGATGGATACAGTTACCGAGGCAAAAATGGCTATTGCCATAGCTCGCGAGGGTGGTATCGGCGTTATTCACAAGAATATGTCAATTGCCGCGCAGGCTCATCAGGTGGCCATTGTCAAACGTGCCGAAAATGGTATGATATACGATCCCGTAACCATCAAGGTTGCCGCAACGGTGAAGGATGCTCTCGACCTTATGGCCGAATATCACATTGGCGGTATCCCCGTGGTGAGCGAGGATAAGAAGCTGGTTGGTATCGTCACCAACCGCGACCTCCGTTTCGAGGCCGATATGAAGCGCCCCATCAGCGAGGTTATGACAAGCGAGAATCTTGTGGTAACCCACCAGAAAACCGATATGGAGTCGGCAGCTACAATCTTGCGTCAGAACAAGATTGAGAAACTGCCCGTGGTGGATAACGATGGCAAGCTCATAGGTCTTATCACATACAAAGATATCACCAAGGCCAAGGACAAACCTATGGCTTGCAAGGATTCAAAGGGCCGTCTTCGTGTGGCAGCCGGCGTGGGTGTAACCGTGGATGCAATGGACCGCATAAAGGCGCTTGTGGATGCAGGTGTCGATGCCATTGTAATAGATACCGCACACGGCCACTCGGCAGGTGTTATAAATAAACTGAAAGAGGCTAAAGCCGCTTTCCCCAATATAGATATAGTTGTTGGTAACGTGGCTACAGGCGAGGCTGCCAAGATGCTTGCCGAGGCAGGTGCCGATGCCATCAAGGTTGGTATAGGCCCCGGTTCAATATGTACCACCCGCGTGGTTGCCGGTGTGGGCGTTCCCCAGCTGTCGGCAGTTTACGATGTGGCCAAGGCATTGGAAGGCACAGGTATTCCTCTTATTGCCGACGGTGGTTTGCGCTACTCGGGCGATGTTGTCAAGGCGCTCGCAGCCGGTGCATACAGCGTGATGATTGGCTCGTTGGTGGCCGGTACCGAGGAGTCTCCCGGCGACACAATCATCTTTAACGGCCGTAAGTTCAAGGCCTATCGCGGAATGGGCTCTTTGGAGGCTATGGAGTGTGGTTCAAAAGATCGTTATTTCCAGGCCGACACTGCCGACAAGAAAAAACTTGTTCCCGAGGGTATTGCAGCCCGTGTGCCCTATAAAGGTACTCTCAACGAGGTTATATACCAGTTGGTTGGCGGTTTGCGCAGCGGTATGGGTTACTGCGGTGCCCCCGATATAGATACATTGCACAATGCCAAGTTTGTGCGCATTACCAATGCCGGTGTGTTGGAGAGTCATCCTCACGACGTTGCCATCACCAGCGAGGCTCCCAACTATAGTCGTCCCGAATAATAAAGGATTTATATGAAATTAAGCAGAATCTTTTCGACACTTTTTGCTATAGGTCTCTCTTCTGTTGCTCTTATGGCACAGGAGAGTGATCCTGTACTTATGACCGTGGCGGGCAAGGATATCACCCGCTCCGAGTTTGAGTATGCATTCAATAAAAACAATGTGAGCGATGGGCAGACCGCCGAGGAGTATCTCCCTATGTTTGTCAACTTCAAGTTGAAGGTGGCCGAGGCCATTGCGCAGAGGCTCGACACGCTCTCCTCTTTCAGAAACGAGTATAAGAAAGACCGTGCAGCCCTTGCCGAGGATTACTTGATAGACAAAGAGTTTATCGAGGAAGAGGCTCACAGGATATATGCAAAGGACTCTGCCGTCATAGGCTCAAGCGGCATTCTCAGCGTGTCGCAAATAGCGATAAGAGTGCCGCAGACTGCATCCGCCGAAACCGTTGCGGCTGCCAAAGCCCGTATGGATTCGGTATATGCCCTGTTGCAGGGTGGTGCCACATTCGAGGAGGCGGCCGCTTCAATAGGTATCACGGCAAGCAACTTGCGCCCCGTGGAGATTGTCCGTGGCCAGGCATACGAGGAGTTTGAGAATGCTGCATTTGCCCTTGCCGATGGCGAATATTCAGCCCCCTTCCGTTCTCCCGCAGCCTATCACATTGTGAAACGTTTGGCAGTACGCCCCTTCGGCACTTTCGAGCAGTACAAGGCGGGCATTATGAAGATGCTCGAGCAGCAGAACATACGCAAGGCTGCGCAGATAAAGAAAGGGCTTGCCCTTGCACAACAGATGGGTGGCAATCTCACTGCCGAGCAGGCGCTGGCGCGCGAGGATAGTTTACTCGAAGCGAAATATCCCGAATTCGGCCGTCTTATGAAGGAGTACTACGAGGGCTTGCTTTTCTTCGAGGTATCTACCCGCGAGGTGTGGAACAAGGAGGAGGACCTCGACAAGGCTCACGCAAAGTTCTTCAAGAAGAACAGGAAGAAGTATAAGTTCGATTCGCCCCGTTTCAAAGGCGCCGTTATAAACGCAGCCACCCAGGAGGTGCTCGACAGTGCAAAGAGACATCTTGATGGCAAGAACATCGATGAATATCGCGCTGTGGTTGAGAAATATTTTGTCAACGATTCGGTGCGCATAATGCGTCTCGAGGTTGGCGTATATGCCATAGGCGACAACAAATGGGTTGACAAACTCGCCTTTGGGCAGGGCGAGGGTGGCCGCATTATGAAGAGTCTTCCCTTTGTGGGTGTCGTGGGCAAGGAGATATCTGCTCCCGAGGCTTATACCGACGTGAAGGCTGCCGTGGCCGACGATTATAACAAATACAAGGAGCAGAAATGGGTTAAAGCGCTCCGTAAAAAGTATAAAGTTACAGTAAATAAAGAGGTGCTAAAAACCGTTAATAATCACGATTGACAAAAGATATTTGATATCTTTGTACCAAATGTTATTTACCAAGATATAAATGAAACAGGTTGCTCTTTTTCTCAAAACAATGCTTGTGGTTATGAGCGCGGCGGTTATAGTGTCGTGCGAAGAGGAGATTAAGCATCGTGGAAGGACACCGCTTGTGAGCGTGGGTAAGGAGTTTCTTTATGTAGAGGATGTGGAACGTTTCTGTTCGGCCAATCCCCCTGCGGTAGATAGCGCCAAATATGTAGATGAATTCATCAACCGTTGGATAGAAGAGGCTCTTTTCTATAATGTGGCTTTGCGCAATGTGCCATCGTCGAATAAGATAGATAAATTGGTCGAGGGTTACAGGCGCAGCCTTGTGCTCAATATCTATCAGGATGGCTTGGTGGAACAGCATCTGCACAATGATATTATAGATGAAGAAGTGCAGGCTTTTTATAAGGCAAACAGTTCGATGTTCGAGGTTGAGGAGCCTATAATGATGGGCCTTTTTCTGCGAGTGAGAAAGAATGCTCCCAAGTTGTCCTCGCTGCGTAAATGGTACAAAAGCCGTGCAATAGAGGACTTGGAGAAACTCGATAAATACAGCCTTGCCGATGGCGCGCAATATGAATATTTTGCCGAAACCTGGCAACGAGTGTCGGATATTGCTGCAAAAACCCCCATTTCCGAAGCCGATTTGCTGCAACGTCTCTCGCGCAGCGCAGCTGTTGAACTCAACGACAAGGAGTATATCTATTTTATCTCTGTCGATTCTTTGATAAGCAAGGGTGGTTTGAAACCGGTGGAACTTGTCGAGGGAGATATCCGCAACCTGCTTGCCAATACAAAGAAGGTGAACTTTATCAAGGAAAAGAAACGTGCCCTTTTTGATGAGGCTATGGAAAAGGGTGCCATAAAATATTATAGTAAATAGTAGAGTGGTGGCTGCGAGTTTATCGCCGTTATTGCACAGTACAATAAAAATTATGAACAAATATATAATAGGTGCGTTATGTGCTTTTGCTTTGTTGTTTGTGAAGAGCAACGTGGTGGCGCAGGACAATGTTATCGATCGTGTAGAGTGGGTAGTGGGCGATAAATCCATACTTCGTTCCGACATAGAGGAAGCTATAAAGTATTGGACACTCGAAGGTCGCAAGTTCGATGGTGATCCCTACAGTGTGGTAGGTGAGGACTTGGCTGTACAGCGATTGTTCCTTCATCAAGCAGCCATCGATAGCGTTGAAATACCCGAATCGAGGCTTTTGCGTCAGGTAGATGCGCAAATAGATGCTTATATCCAGCGTGCCGGTTCAAAGGAGAAACTCGAGGAGTATCAGAAGATGCCTATCAGTAAAATTCGTGAAATGCTCTACGAGAACCTTAACAACCACTTCACAATGCTCGAAATGAGGAAAAAGATTGTGGGCGACATCAAGGTGTCCCCCGCATTGGTTCGTCGTTTCTACGAGGAGCTCCCCGAAGACAGCATTCCCTTTGTGCAGCAGCAGGTGGAGGTGCAGATTATCACAATGGAGCCTCCGGTGGATATGGAGGAGATAGACCGCGTGAAAAACGAACTGCGTGGCTATTCCGATCGCATTATGAGTGGCGAAACCAGCTTCTCAACAATGGCATTGCTATACTCCGAGGACCCCGGCTCTGCGCGTATGGGTGGCGAGCTCGATTACAGAGGCCGTGGCCAGTTCGTGCCCGAGTTTGCAACGGTGGCATTCAACCTCACCGATCCCAACAAGGTGTCAAAAATTGTGGAAACCGAGTATGGCTTTCACATTATACAGCTCATAGACAAGAGAGGCGACCGCGTAAAGGTGCGTCACATTCTGCGCAAACCGCGCGTTTCGTCGACCAATATAAAAACAATGCTGGCATCGCTCGATTCCATTGCCACCGATATAAAGAACGATTCCGTTACCTTTGAACAGGCAGTGCTTGCTTGCTCTTTTGACAAGGACACACATAACAACTATGGTATAATGTACAACAAGGAGACGGGCTCGTCGCGTTTCCAATTGCACGAGTTGCCGGTAGATGTGGCGCGTGTTGTCGAAAATATGGCTGTGGGCGAGATATCTTCACCCTTTACTATGATGCTCGATAATGGCAAGACCATTTGTGCCATAGTGAAACTTAAAACAAAGATAGATGCTCACAAGGCAAGCCCCAAAGAGGATTATGAGATTCTACAAGAGCTATATAAAAACAAGCTGAGCGAGGAGCGTACCGCCGAGTGGATACGCGAAAAGCAGCGAACCACATATGTGCGCCTTAATGGCGATGCAAAAACCGAGGATTTCAAATTCAAGGGTTGGGTATTCTATGACGATAATAAATGATGGCCCGGGCAATGACTAAAATAAAACTGCTCATATTGTTCTTGCTGTGTGTGCCCGCGTTGCAGGCACAGGAGGTAATTCCCTCAGCAGTGCCCGACAGCACCGAGAGGAAGAACCCTACCTATGTATATATGCTGCACGCCGACTCTACAAAGTTCGACAAAGCCCGTGTGCCCGATGCATTCATCCTTGTGGGCGACGTCTCCTTTCGTCGCGATAGTATGTATATGTTTTGCGACAGCGCCTATTTCTATACCAAGCAGAACTCGGTGCGTGCATTTGGCAATGTGAAAATGGAGCAGGGTGACACGCTCTTTCTCTATGGCGATTATTTAGAGTATGACGGAAATACCAACCTCGCCCGCGTGCGTAATAACGTACGCCTTATAGACAAGGCCACGGAGCTCGAAACTGACAGCCTCGATTTCGACCGCAATATGAATTTAGGATACTATTTTGACGGAGGCTCGCTCTATGACGGCGAGAGTACGTTGGAGTCAATGTGGGGTGAGTATCGTGTGGGCACCAAAGAGGCTGTTTTCAATGACCGTGTAATCCTCTCGAATCCTCAGTTCAATATGCATTCCGATACCCTTGTCTATAACACTGCAAGCAAGGTGGCAACCATTGTGGGCCCCACCGATATATACAATGGTGCCGAAAATCATATATATTCGGAACTTGGGCGCTACAATACCGCGAGCCGCCAGGCAACCCTGCTCAAGCGTTCGGTTTTGAATAATGGCGCCAAGAGCGTTACAGCCGACTCTATTTTTTATGACATAGCAGCGGGCATCAGCAAAATATTCGGCGACATACGTTACATCGATCCCGAAAATCGCAATATGCTCACGGGTAATTATGGCTATATGAACGAAATAGCCGATTCGGCCTATGTGACCGACAGGGCTGTGGTGGTGGATTTCTCTCAAAAACAGGATTCGCTATTCCTGCACGCCGATACCATTTGGGCAGTATCACATAATGTCGACACTGATTCCCTCTATCGCCAAATAAAGGCCTACCACGGTGTGCGTGCCTATAGCAAGAGTATGCAGGCATCGTGCGACTCGCTTGTGTTCGACTCGCGCGACTCCTGTATGACTATGTACAAGGACCCTATTTTGTGGAACGAGGGCATTCAGCTGCTTGGCGAGCAGATAAAAATGTATATGGACACAGCCTCCATAGATTGGGTGCACGTGATAAACCAAACACTATATGCCGAGGCTATGGATTCCGTGAACTACAACCAGATAAACGGCAAGGAGATGAAATTCTATTTTGCCGATGGCCGCTTGAGTGAAATGCACGTCATAGGCGGTGCCAATGTGGTCTATTTCCCAATGGACGAGGATAGCGTTATAGTGGGAATGAACACCACCGTTGCGGGTAAGATATCGGCATATATGAAAAACGGGCAGATGGACCGCATTGTGGTGCCCAACCGTTCAAGCGGTGTGTTCTATCCGTTGAGCAAAGCGCCGGCAACAGCCAAGTATCTCGAAAATTTTGCATGGTTCGATTATGTGCGCCCGCTCAGTAAAGAGGATATTTTCAATAGCAGAGGCAAGGAGAAGGATATGATGCTTAAAATCATACGTCACGACCGCATACCATTGCCCACGCTCGACAGGTTTAACAAAGATAAAAAAGAGAAATAGCGATGGGATTCTTCAAGATGGGTGCTCCACGTAAATTCGAGCACAAATATATATATGTGGATGAACGTCGCGAAAAGCTCGATAAGATTGAAAACAAGGCTAAGCGCGATTTGGGGTTGCTGCCGCCCGAGGAGCTCTCGTACAGAGAGCGCATTCAGGGTGCGTTTACCAATTCCACAACGCACCTGAAACGTCGCAAACAGAACAGCGGGTATATGAAAACCCAAACGCTCATAGTGTTGCTTCTGGTAGCTATCTTTGTACTACATTATCTACTGACCGGCTCTTGGAGCTTCTAAGAAAACAACAATGCAAGATATCATACATCTATTACCCGATTCCGTTGCCAATCAGATAGCTGCGGGAGAGGTGGTTCAACGCCCCTCTTCTGTGGTGAAGGAGTTGATGGAAAATGCCATTGATGCAGGTGCCACCAAGGTGCAGGTGCTTGTGAGCGATGGTGGGCGCACACTTGTGCAGGTTATTGATAATGGCCTGGGTATGTCCGAAACCGATGCACGTCTGGCTTTTGAACGCCACGCAACGTCGAAAATAAAAAAGGCCGAAGATCTTTTTGCGCTCAACACAATGGGTTTTCGTGGTGAGGCGCTTGCCTCCATTGTAGCCGTGTCGCAGGTGGAACTCACCACTCGCCGAGCCGATGATGAGTTGGGAACACAGATAGTGTTTTCGGGCTCCGAGTTGCAGTCGCAAGAGGCTGTGGCAGCTCCTGTAGGTAGTAATTTCAAGGTAAAAAACCTTTTTTTCAATATTCCCGCCCGCCGAAAGTTTCTCAAATCCACGCAGACTGAACTCAATAATATTGTGTCGGAATATGAGCGTGTGGCACTTATAAACTGCGATGTGGAATTCTCGCTCATTCACAATGGCATCGAATTGTCGCAACTGCCTGTTTCGTCGTTTCGTCAAAGGATTGTGAATATATTTGGCAAGAAGATAAATGCGCATCTTGTGGAGGTGTCGGTCGATAGTACACTCATCAAGATAAAGGGTTTTGTAGGTGCCCCGGAAAGTGCCCGCAAGAAAGGTGCATTGCAATATTTCTTTGTGAATGGCCGTTATATGCGCCACGCATATTTTGCAAAGGCTGTTCAGGAGGCGTTTGCAAATATCGTGCCGGCAGGTGAGCAGGTGCCGTTTTTCCTCTGTTTCAATGTGGAGCCTTCGCACATAGACGTGAATATCCATCCCACGAAAACGGAAATAAAATTCGAGGACGAACCCAGCTTGTGGAAAATAATTCTGGCGGCGGTACGTGAGTCGCTCGGTAGGTTTAATGTGGCTCCCGGTCTCGATTTCTCACTCGATGATATGCCCGAAATTCCGGTAATGGATGTCGTGGCAGCCGGTGACAGGCTCCCGGTCTCTGCTCCCAAGGTGTCATACGATCCATCATACAACCCTTTCAAGAAAAATGCTCCCGACTACAGGAAAACCGATAATTCCTATTGGGAAAAACTCTACCGGGGTGTGGAGAAAACGTCTGAAGTGGAGGAGTCTCTCGGTTCAAGTTCTTGCGATGAATTCCTTGCATCGCTTGCCGAATTGCCGCAGCAAAAGGATGAATTGCCCATACCCGAGTTGCTTGCGCAATATAAAGGGCAATACATACTGCTCTCGTCTGAAAACGGTCTGTTGCTTGTTCATCAGCGCAGGGCGCATATAAGAGTGTTGTTTGAGAGATTTCGCAAACAGTTGTACGACAAGCGCGGAACAATTCAGGGCTTGCTCTTTCCCGAAAGGGTAGAATTGTCGGTGGCCGAAAGCGTGGCGCTCGATGCCATAATTGAAGAACTGTCATATTTGGGCTTCGATATTTCGTCACTTGGGCACGGCAGCTATGCCATACAGGGCGTTCCATCGGGGCTCGACGGGCTTAATCCCGCAACGCTGCTCACCGAGATAATTCACTCTGTTATAGAACAAACAACAGCCCCCAAGGATACATTGTTTGAGAAAATGGCCCTCTCAATGGCAAAGCAAATGGCGGTGATAACGGGGCAGGTGTTGCAACGCGATGAGATGGAGGTTCTTGTTGCCGAGTTGTTCGCAACTGAAACACCTCAATATGCACCCGATGGTGGAATAATCATATACACATTGCAGGATAGTGAAATAAACCGCTTTTTTGCGAAATGATAACTAAATTTTTGTTTTTTTTATCTGTGATGATGTGTAAATGTTAAATAAAGTTAATACAAAGCTCTTTTGTGTAAACGTTTAATATCACTTTGTGAATTTTATGTAAATTTGCAAAGTAAAATACTGTCAGTATGTGCATTTGTGCTAACTGGCTTTTTACGTATACCTCTTTTGTAAACAATTAGCTCGTGCGGCTGTTTTTACAAGTAGGTTATTAGGAGAGAATAAAGTGAATTATTAACTATAGAATTTAATTAGTTTAAGTATGAAGAAGTTTATGATTTCACTGGCAATTGCCAGTATTGCAATGGTCTCTTTTGCGCAGGAGACTGTTAGCGAGGTCGTAGTTCCTACTAAGAAAAACAGTGTTGTTACCAATGGTTGGTGGGATAACTGGTTTGTTAGTGCGAACGGTGGCGTAAGTTTGTATGATGGCGTGTGTGCTACAGGCGATAATATTTTCGACCGTATTGCCCCCGCAATCTCTGTTTACGCAGGTAAATGGCACACTCCCGGTTTCGGTTGGAGAGTAGCTTACAATGGCTGGCAGGTTAAACCCTGGGCCGATGCTGATAAAAATGGTTTTATGAACTTCCATTTCGATGCAATGTTCAACCTTAACAACCTCATTGGTGGTTACAAGGCCGACCGTGTTTGGAGTTTTATTCCTTATGCCGGTGTTGGTTTTGCAGGCCAGGACGTTGCGGATGAGTGGCACGGTGCCGTTTCGGGCAACTTTGGTGTCATCAACAGCTGGAACTTGAATGAGAGATGGGCTTTGAATGCCGAGCTTGCTTACTCTATGTTCCGCAATGGTTTCAACGGTCGCGCAGGCGATACAGGTGTTGACGTGACTTATGCTTTGACAGTAGGTGTTACTTACAAGTTTAAGAACAGCACTTGGGAGAATGCCCCCGATTTGGATGCCATTATGGCTATGAACACAGCAGCTCTTGCCGAACTCAACACTCAGTTGCAGGCTAAGGAGACAGAGAATGCCGGTTTGAGAAACCAGTTGGCTGCTGCCAAGAACAACTTGGTTCAGGCTCAGAACGCTTTGAAGGCTGAGCAGGGTAAATTGATGTCTGTTTCTCAGTCTGTATTCTTTGCGTTCAACTCTTCAAAGATCGACAGCAAGAAGGAGATTATCAACTTGCAGGCTTTGGCCGATGCAGTTAAGAATTCTAACGCAAAACTTTCTGTTGTAGGTTATGCTGACAGTGCAACAGGTTCTGCTGCTTACAACCAGAAGCTCTCTGAGGCTCGTGCAAACGCAGTTATCGAGAAACTCGTAGAGATGGGTGTTCCCAAGGCTAAGATTGTTGCTGAGGGCAAGGGTGGTGTTGATACAGAGAAACCCGCTCGTTTGAACCGTCGCGTTATCATTTCAGTTGTTGAATAATTAAGCAATAATTGATATATTAGCGAGTAGGCCACAGCCTGCTCGCTTTTTTTGCCCCTTTGTTTGCTTTGCTTCGCAATCTTTATCGCTCTATTTGCCTTGCTCTTGTGTGGTTTTTGCCCCTTTATTAAACTTTTTTATAAATAAATAGTAAAATAATTGCTACTTATAAAGAAAGAATGTCAAAATTGTGTAAATTTGCAAAGAGTAATGCAAATTGCGCGTGCTGTATAGGATGCCCTCCTTGGCTCGTCGGATGCTTTTACATTTAGATATATGCATATTTGTATGTATAAGGGGAAATAAAGAATATTATTAATTATAGGATTTAATTAGTACAAGAATGAAAAAGTTTATGATTTCACTGGCTATTGCTAGTATTGCAATGGTTTCTTTTGCACAAGAGGTGGTTAGCGAGGTCGTAGTTCCTACTAAAAAGCATCAATATGTTACGAATTCATTTGGTAGCAATTGGTTTATGGGTGTGAACGGCGGTGTGAACCTTTTTGATGGTGTTTATACAAATGGTGAAAGTGTGTTTGATCACGTTTCGCCTGCTGTTCAGGTGTATGTGGGTAAATGGCACACCCCGGGCTTTGGTTGGAGAGTGGCGTATAATGGCTTATTTGTGAAGCCTTACGAGGATGCCGATAATAAATTATTTAACAATGTTCACTTTGATGCGATGTTTAATCTCACAAACCTTCTTTTGGGCTATGATGAGTATCGCGTATGGAACTTTGTGCCTTATGCCGGTATCGGCTCGGCCGCCAGAAAATGTCACCAGGGTAGTGGCTTTACCGGTTCTTTGAGCGCAAATTTGGGTGTGATGAACACATTCCGTGTAGCTAAACACTGGGCAATAAATTTGGAGTTCGCTGCAGCATTCTTGCGTAATGGCTTTGGTGGTGCTCCAAGCGAGAACGGTGGTTGCGATATGATGTACACCGCTCTTGCCGGTATAACATATAAGTTTAACAGAGTGGGTTGGGATCAGGCTGCCGACATTGTGGCAATGACGGCGATGAATACTGCTGCTCTTGCCGAACTTAATACTCAGCTGCTGGCTCGAGAGACCGAGAATGCCGGTTTGAAGAATCAGTTGACTGCTGCCAAGACTTCCATGGTTAAGGCTCAGGAAGCCTTGGAGGTGGAGCGTGGCAAGATATTCCCTGTTTCTCAGTCGGTGTTCTTTGCGTTTAATTCGTCAAAGATAAACTCCAAAAAAGAGATTATCAATTTGCAGGCTTTGGCCGATGCTGTGAAAGAGGTTGATGCAAAAATCGCTGTTGTGGGTTATGCCGATAGTGCAACAGGTTCGGCTGTTTATAATCAAAAGCTCTCTGAGAAACGCACAGATGCTGTGGTGGAGAAGTTAGTGGAGCTTGGTGTTCCCAGAGCAAATATTATGGCAGAGAGCAAGGGAGGTGTGGATACTGAAAAACTTGCTCGTTTGAACCGTCGCGTTATAATTTCTATTGTTGAATAATTGAACCTTAATTGATATTTAATGCAGGCCAAACCGATTTGGCCTGCATTATTTTGTTGTTCTCCGCTCTTCCTTCAAACTTTTTATAAAAATAAACGATGAAAAGTTTGGTGGGTATAAAAAAAAGCGCTACTTTTGCATCGCAATTAAGGATTGCGCACTTATTGGACGTTTAGCTCAGCTGGTTTAGAGCATCTGCCTTACAAGCAGAGGGTCGGCGGTTCGAATCCGTCAACGTCCACAAAACAAAATACTCTCGGACGTTTAGCTCAGCTGGTTTAGAGCATCTGCCTTACAAGCAGAGGGTCGGCGGTTCGAATCCGTCAACGTCCACCCAGGAAACCTGTGCATTATTGCCCGGGTTTATTTTTTTATATAAATATTCCTTTTTTACATAATCTTTCTCTTTTTAGCAATAATTTTAATAAACTTTACCGTATCCGTGAGTGTTTATGCTTAAAAAGTGCTATTTTTGCAAATGCATTATTTTATTGCCATAGCTATTGCCGTGTGCCTGCAGGTAATGGTGCCTTTGGAGTAGCTCTTATAAAACAATCGGTAGCATAGATTAACAAAACGAAACAGATAAAATGGAATTGAATATTTTGACCGCCGTTTCTCCCATCGATGGTCGTTATAGGGGGAAAACCGAGGCTTTGGCCGAGTATTTTTCAGAGTATGCGTTGATGAAATATCGCGTATTTGTGGAGATAGAGTACTATATTGCTTTGTGCGAATTACCCATACCGCAACTTGCCGGTGTGGATAAGGCTCTTTTCCCTCGCTTGCGCGAAATATATTCCTCTTTTACAGCAACCGATGCAAGCCGCATTAAGGAGATAGAGAAGGTCACCAACCACGATGTAAAGGCGGTAGAGTATTTTATAAAGGAGAAATTCGATGCAATCGGAGGGCTCGATGCATATAAGGAGTTTGTGCATTTCGGCCTCACATCGCAGGATATAAACAATACCTCCATACCCTGCTCCATAAAGGATGCTTTGGTACAGGTATATTACCCGGCAATAGAGGAGCTCATAGCACAACTCAAAGAGTATGCACAGGCGTGGAAAGATATACCTATGCTCGCACGCACCCACGGCCAGCCTGCATCTCCCACCCGTCTGGGCAAGGAGGTAATGGTGTTTGTTTATCGCTTGGAGACACAGCTTGCCGAGCTCAAGCGTTGCGCAATTTCGGCTAAATTCGGTGGTGCCACCGGTAATTTCAATGCTCACAGCGTGGCATATCCCTCTGTTGATTGGGTGGCGTTTGCCAACAAGTTTGTGGCAGAAAACTTAGGCTTGCAGCGCGAGCAATACACCACGCAGATTTCCAATTACGATAACTTGGCAGCTTTGTTCGATGCTATGCGCCGCATAAACATCATCATAATGGATATGGACAAGGACTTCTGGCAATATATCTCAATGGAGTTCTTCAAGCAGAAGATAAAGGCCGGCGAGGTGGGCTCAAGTGCAATGCCCCACAAGGTGAATCCCATCGACTTTGAGAACAGCGAGGGTAACTTAGGTATAGCAAATGCAATCCTCGACCACCTGTCTATGAAGCTGCCCATTTCGCGCTTGCAGCGCGACCTTACCGACTCCACCGTTCTCCGTAACGTAGGTGTTCCTATGGGCCATATGATGATTGCCATTAAGAGCTCGCTCGTGGGCTTGCGTAAATTGCTGCTCAACGAAGGTGCAATATATAACGAGCTGGACAACTGCTGGAGCGTTTGTGCCGAGGGTATTCAAACTATCCTGCGCCGCGAGGCCTATCCCAATCCCTATGAGGCGTTGAAGGCTCTCACACGTACCAACGAGGGGATAAACCAGAACACCCTGTTACAGTTTATCGACAGCCTCAATGTCGATGAACGTGTGAAGGAGGAGCTGCGCAGCATTACTCCCCACACATATACAGGCCGATAATGAATGAATTGGACCGTGAGGTTCGTAAAAATTAAATAATAGATGGACAATTACAAAGAGAGACGCTCGGACAATAACCGAGGAGGAAAAAGAGAACGCGCATCGTTCAACCCCAATTTTGGTAGTGATAACAGACTGAACCGTTCGCGTTACAACCGCTCCGAGAATCGCCCGCAGTTTGCGCGCAATGAGCGTCGTGACAATGAGCAGGGTGGCGATTTCGGTCGCTACAAGTCATACAACAGAGCCGGCCGCGATTTCGATGGCAACCGCTTCGAGGGCGACAGGCCCGCACGTGCCCGTTTCGGTGCCGAAGGCCGCAGCAGCCGTTATCCCTCGCAGCAAGGTGGTGCAGGCTATCGCAGTTCGTACAACGGCGAGCAGCGCGGCACTTATGGCAAGCGCGGTAATCGCACTGCATACGATCCCAATGCCAAGTATAGCGCAAAGAAACGTATTGCCTACAAGGAGGCTATGATAGACCCCGATGCTCCCGTACGCCTGAACAAATTTCTTGCCAATGCAGGCATATGTTCGCGCCGTGAGGCCGACAACTACATCGAGGCCGGTCTTGTAACCGTTAACGGCACCGTGGTGACAGAGCTTGGTACAAAGGTTGTCCCCGCCGATGACGTACGTTTCAATGGCGAGCGCATCAACCCGGAGCGCAAGGTATATGTATTGCTCAACAAGCCCAAAGATTGCGTTACCACAGTTGACGATCCCCAGGAGCGCAAAACCGTGCTCGACTGCCTGCGTGGCATAGGCAAGGAGAGAATATACCCTGTGGGCCGCCTCGACCGCAACACCACAGGTGTGCTGTTGCTCACCAACGATGGCGACCTTGCATCGAAACTCACCCATCCCAAGTTTATGAAGAAAAAGATATATCACGTTACCTGTGACAAGAATGTTGCAATGAGTGATATGGACTTGCTGGTAAACGGAATAGAGCTTGAGGATGGCAATGTATATGCCGACGAGGTTACCTATGTGAACGAGGCCGACCGTTCGCAAATAGGCATAGAGATACACTCGGGCAAGAACCGTATCGTGCGCCGTATGCTCGAGCATCTTGGTTACAAGGTGCAGAAGCTCGACCGCGTGCTCTTTGCCGGTCTCACCAAGAAAAACCTTAAACGCGGCGATTGGCGCTACCTCACCGACAAGGAGGTGAATATGCTGCGTATGGGTGCTTACGAATAATATTTTTTGCACAAACATAACCTAATGGAAACAATAAAACGAACAAAAATATCGGACTTGCTTGCAAGCAAGGAGTATGGTACAACCGTAAATGTAAAAGGCTGGGTGCGCACCCGCCGCAGTAGCAAACAGGTGGCATTCGTGGCGTTGAACGATGGTTCGACAATCAAGAATGTGCAGGTTGTCATTGATGTCGAGAAGTTTGACGAGGAACTTGTAAAGCAGTTCACAACAGGTGCCTGTCTCAGTGTAAACGGTACATTGGTAGAGTCTATCGGCGGTGGCCAGGCTGTGGAAATCCAGGCTACAGAAATTGAACTTTTAGGTGCTTGCGACAGCACATATCCCTTGCAGAAGAAGGGCCAGACAATGGAGTATATGCGCACCGTGGCACACTTGCGCCCCCGTACCAACACCTTTGGTGCCGTGTTTCGCATACGCCACAATATGGCCTATGCCATCCATAAGTTCTTCCACGACAAGGGCTTCTACTATTTCCACACTCCACTCATCACAGCTTCGGATTGCGAGGGTGCAGGCCAGATGTTCCAGGTTACCACAATGAACCTGTACGACCTTAAGAAGGACGAGAACGGCAGCATCATATACGACAACGATTTCTTCGGCAAGCAGGCCAGCCTCACCGTGTCGGGCCAGCTCGAGGGTGAGCTCGCAGCTACAGCGCTTGGTGCCATATATACATTCGGCCCCACATTCCGCGCCGAGAATTCAAATACTCCCCGTCACTTGGCCGAGTTCTGGATGATTGAGCCCGAGGTTGCCTTCAATGACATATACGACAATATGGAACTTGCCGAGGAGTTCATAAAATACTGCGTGCAGTGGGCTCTCGACAACTGTATGGACGATATCACATTCCTCAACAATATGATTGACAAGGAACTCATTGAGCGCCTGCGTTCAATCGTAAACACCGAGTTTGTGCGTCTCAGCTACACCGATGGTATAAAAATCCTCGAAGAGGCTGTTGCCGGTGGTCACAAGTTTGAGTTCCCCGTATATTGGGGCGTGGATTTGGCATCGGAGCACGAGCGCTATTTGGTTGAGACACACTTTAAGCGCCCTGTTATCCTCACCGACTATCCCAAGGATATAAAGGCCTTCTATATGAAGCAGAACGAGGATGGCAAAACCGTGCGTGCAATGGATGTGCTCTTCCCCAAAATTGGTGAAATCATCGGTGGTTCCGAACGTGAGGCCGATTATGACAAACTACTCAAACGCATTGAGGAGATGAACATTCCTATGAAGGATATGTGGTGGTACCTCGACACGCGTCGCTATGGCTCTTGTCCCCACTCGGGCTTCGGCCTTGGTTTCGAGCGTCTGTTGCTCTTTGTGACAGGTATGGCCAATATACGCGATGTGATACCTTTCCCCCGTACACCCAACAACGCAGAATTCTAAAACATACTCTATGAACAACCGATATTGTGTGATAATGGCCGGAGGCATAGGCTCGCGCCTATGGCCACTGAGCCGCAGGGACAAACCAAAACAGTTTCACGACCTGTTGGGCTGTGGCCGCACTTTGTTGCAGCAAACCTTCGACAGGTACAGTCGCGTTGTTCCCAAGGAGAACATAATAGTATCCACCCACGTCGATTACACCGACCTTGTGCGCGAGCAACTGCCCGAGCTGCCCGACGACCAGGTGCTGCACGAACCCGCCTTTCGCGGTACCGCGCCCAGCATAGCCTATGTGGCTTGCCACATACGCCAGCTCAATCCCAATGCGAACATTGTGGTTGCGCAGGCCGACCAGCTGGTGCTCAACGAGGAGTTGTTTGTGGAAACAATAGGCAAGGGGCTCGATTTTGTGTCGGGCAACAACAAACTTGTTGTGGTGGGCATTAAACCCACCTGCCCCGAAACCCGCTACGGCTACATACAGGCCGATACGCTTGTTGATGGCGAAGCTGCTCTTTACAACGTGCGCACCTTCACCGAAAAGCCCGAGCTTGAATTTGCTCGTATCTTTATGGAGAGCGGCGAGTTCTTTTGGAACTCGGGTATATATATGTGGAACGTGAACACCCTCATAGACACGATGACCACCTTCCTCCCCGATATGATGGGCGAGCTCGAGAAGGTGTTCCGCGAGATACCGGTGCGTGCAGAGCGCCGCAAGCGTGGCTACGAGATATATACCTCCTTCCCCAACGCCTCTATGGATATGAGCGTGATGGAGCGTGCCGAGAACGTCTGTTTACTTGTAGGTGAGTTCGGTTGGGCCGATATCGGTACCTGGGATACTCTTTACGGAACGTTGCCCAAGGACAACGAGGATAATGTGATAATGCGCTCGCGTTGCCTCAAGTATGGTAGCAGCAACAACATAGTATCCGTTCCGGCGGGGAAACTTGTGGTTTTGCAGGATGTCGACGACCTGTTGGTGGTGGATAACGGCAATGTGCTTATGGTGTGCCGCAAGGGTAGCGAGCATAATATACGCAAATTCCTCAACGATGTGCGTATGAAACTTGGCGAAGAGTACTTATAGAAATAATGAAAATAACAAAACGGCTTGCAATCGCAAGCCGTTTTGTTATTTGATTACCCATTTGCTGTTGTGGGCTCTTGTATCCTGTGGGTTGTAGTGAAGGCGTGCCGAGTCGGGTATCAGCACCGCATATCGTTTGCCGCTTTTGTTGTTCAGCTCGGCCTCCCTTATCCAGGGGTTTGCCTCGCGCAGTTGCAGGAATGTGAGCCCGTGCCTTTTGGCTATCGATGGCCAGTTGATAACCGCCTTGCTTGCGGTTATGGTTTCTGCTATGGGCAGGGGTGGGTACAGGTCGCGGTGTTGTATTATGAAACCATATTTCACCGGATCGCTGAAAATCTCCTTTGCGGCAAGCAGACGGAAGAGGTAACGCGACGTTTCGGGCACTAATTGTAGGTTTATGGCCTTCTCCTCCTTTTGTTTATCTATGCGCTTGCTTATGCTGTTACGCCCCGCATTGTAGCTGGCGGCCACGGTGAGCCAGTCGCCGTACACTTCGTACGACTCCTTCAGATAGGCACAGGCGGCACGGGTAGCCTTCTCTATGTGGTATCTTTCGTCTATGCTGTTATTCACCTCCAGGCCATACTGTCGGGCTGTCTTGTCCATAAATTGCCACAGGCCTGCCGCGCCTACCGTTGAGCGTGCAAATATATCTCCGTTGCTTTCGATAATCATAAGATACTTGAAATCGTCGGGCACACCGCACTCTTTTAATAGCGGTTCCACCACGGGGAACAGGCGGTTGGCACGTTTTATTTGCAGCAGGGTGTTTATGTGCGAATATGTGAATGCGAGTATTTCGCGGTCCATCCTCTCGCGGCGGTCTTGTTGTGTGAGTGCTATCTCCTCGCCTGCAAATGTGATTTTTGCGGGTGGTATGGGCGATACTGCGCAATAGGGTATTTGTGAGTATGGCACATTGAACTTGTCTGCTGTGCTGTTGCCAAGTATTGCCGCTATAGTTGCTGTTGCGGCAATCGTCAGCGCGCATATTGTTAAATTTTTATTGTAGAATCTCATCTGCGTTATTCGCTTGTTGTGTAATAAATGTTTTCTGTAATTATATTGCAAAAATAGCTCTTTTCACCGCAAAAATCAAGCCTGTCCGCCTGTTTCGTGTTGTTCTCTTTGTGGAATTTTTGCGTTTCACGCGAAAAAGACTGCACTCGCTGTAAAATATCAAAGTAAACTTTATATATCTTGCTCGTTTGTGGAATTTTTGCGCTTGTGCGCGAAAATTGACTGCACTCGCTGTAAAATATCAAAGTAAACTTTGTATATCTTGCTCGTTTGTGGAATTTTTGCGCTTGTGCGCGAAAATTAACTGCACTCGCTGTAAAATATCAAAGTAAACTTTGTATATCTTGCTCGTTTGTGGAATTTTTGCGCTTGTGCGCGAAAATTAACTGCACTCGCTGTAAAATATCAAAGTAAACTTTATATATCTTGCTCGTTTGTGGAATTTTTGCGCTTGTGCGCGAAAATTGACTGCACTCGCTGCAAAATATCAAAGTAAACTTTATATATCTTGCTCGTTTGTGGAATTTTTGCCGTAAATTTGCAAAAGCAAAGCTGTTGCAAGGAGGAGTGCCTTCTTGCCTGCCGGCTACGGTGCTTAGCTTTTACTTTTTTGTTGATTTAGGAGCATTTCCTGTTTTTCATTTGAATATTATGGAGGAATTTGAATTGATTGCAAAAACCTTCCAAGGACTGGAAGAGGTTTTGGCGAAGGAGTTGGTGGCACTTGGTGCCAATAATGTGCAGATAGGCCGACGTATGGTGTCGTTCACAGGTGACAAGGCGCTTATGTATAAGGCCAATTTCCATTTGAGAACGGCTGTTCGTATCCTTAAACCGATACTCCATTTCAAAGCATCCGATGCCGATCAGGTTTATAATGTTATCAAAAGCATTGAATGGGAAAAATATCTTGATGCAAACTCTACTTTTTCGGTCGATTCGGTGGTATATAGCGATGTGTTCCGTCATTCGAAATTCGTGGCATACCGTGTGAAGGATGCTATTGCCGACTATTTCAATGAAAAGACCGGCCGCCGTCCCTCGGTGCGCCTCAATAACCCCGACCTCATTTTCCACATACATATAGCACAGGAGGATTGCACGCTCGCCTTTGACAGTTCTGGTGAGAGCCTTCATCGCCGTGGGTACCGCGTGGAGACCGGTGCAGCACCTATCAACGAGGTGCTTGCCGCGGGCCTCATAATGCTCACAGGCTGGGATGGCGAGTGCGATTTCATCGATCCTATGTGCGGCTCGGGCACATTGCCCATTGAGGCTGCCCTCATTGCCCGCAACATAGCTCCGGGTGTGTATCGTCAGGGCTATGCTTTTGAAAAATGGAAAGATTTCGATAGCGACCTCTTCCGCTCAATCTACGAGGACGATTCCAAGGAGCGTGAGTTCAACCACAAGATATATGGCTATGACGTTGATGGCCGTATGGTGGCTTGTGCCCGCAAGAACATTAAATCGGCTATGATGGGCGATATCATTGAGGTTGAGTGCCGCGATATAAAGGATTTTGTGCAGCCCGAAAAACGTGCCATAATGGTGGTTAACCCCCCTTATGGCGAGCGCCTTGTTTCCGACAAACTGTTGCAGATATATGAGAACTTGGGCTCACGTCTTAAACACGCCTTCCAGGGTAACGAGGCTTGGGTTATAAGCAGCAGTTACGACTGTTTCGACAAGATTGGTCTTAAGGCATCGGCACGCATCCCCCTCTATAACGGCGACCTCGATTGCGAGTTCCGCAAATTCGAGCTCTTCCAGGGCAAGTTCAAAGGATTCCGCGAAGAGGGCAAAAGTCTTAAAAAGGATTTTGCCCCGCTCAAGCGCAAGTCGCGCCTCACGGGGCTCGATGGCGAGTTGCGCCCCTCGCGTTCACAGCGCACGGCCGACGATTTTGCCTCGCTCGAGAGCGATGAATCAAAACGTCGTCGCAGGGAGTTGGAGTCCTATTTCAACACCCGTACAGCCCAAAAGATAAGAAAAAAACAAAGTGGCGAAACCGCCGATGGCGCTCCTCGCGAAAAGAAACGCGAATATCGCGGTGCGGCCCCGGCACGTGGCGGTTATGCAGTGCGCAAAGGTGGTGCTCCCCGTGGAGCAGGCAGGGGCAATCGTGGTGCTGCACCACGCCGCAGAGATCCCGAAAACAATAAATAATAACTTTCAAAGAATATCATATGAGAATATTGCTGTTAGGTAGCGGTGGCCGCGAACACGCGCTCGCTTGGAAAATATCGCAAAGTCCCAAACTCGAAAAACTGTTTATTGCTCCCGGTAATGCAGGAACATCGCAGGTGGGCGAAAACGTTAGTATAAAGGTATGCGATTTCGATGCCATTGCCACATTTGTCCTGGAGAACAAGGTGGATATGGTGGTAGTGGGCCCCGAAGATCCCTTAGTAAAGGGTGTGTATGATTATTTTGCAGGCGACGAAAGGTTGCAGCACGTAGCGGTTATAGGCCCCACCCGTGCGGCTGCCGAGCTCGAGGGCAGCAAATCCTTTGCCAAGGATTTTATGCAGCGCCACGGAATCCCCACAGCTGCATATCGCGCATTCACAGCAGCAGAAAAAGCGGAGGCATACAGCTTTCTCGAGGGGTTGAAGGCTCCCTATGTGCTAAAAGCCGATGGCTTGTGTGCAGGTAAAGGTGTGCTCATCCTCTCATCGCTCGAAGAGGCCAAAAAGAGCCTCGACGAGATGTTCGATGGTATGTTCGGTTCCTCATCGGCCACCGTGGTCATTGAGGAGTTCCTCGATGGCATAGAGTGCTCAGTGTTTGTGCTCACCGACGGCAAGGATTATGTAATTCTGCCCGAGGCCAAGGACTATAAGCGCATAGGCGAGGGCAACACAGGCCTCAATACCGGTGGTATGGGCTCAATCTCGCCCGTTCCCTTTGCCACTGCCGATTGGATGAAAAAGGTTGAAGATAGAATTATACGCCCCACGGTGGATGGTTTGGTTTCCGACGGCCTTCTTTACAAAGGATTCATATTCTTCGGCCTCATTAACGTAGATGGCGAGCCTATGGTAATAGAGTACAACGTGCGTATGGGCGACCCCGAAACCGAGTCGGTGATGCTGCGTTTGAAGACCGATATCGTAGAGCTCTTTGAGAAGGTTGCCGCCGGTACATTGGCCGGTGCTGCCGTGGAGTTCGACGAGAGAACAGCCGTTTGCGTGATGCTTGTGTCGGGCGGTTACCCCGAGGCATATGACAAGGGTTTCGAAATGACCGGTTTTGAAAAGGTTCAGGATAGCATTCTGTTCCACGCGGGAACCACAGTCAAGGATGGCAAGGTGGTTACAGCCGGTGGTCGCGTAATTGCAGCCTGCTCATATGGTGCCAACCGTGCCGAAGCCTTGGAGAAATCTTTCCGTGCCGCCAATGCAATAGAATTTGAGAAAAAATATTTCAGAAGAGATATAGGTTTTGACTTATAATAATACGTTACAAGGACGTTTTGTTGCCGCAGGGTACCCTGCGGCAGCAATGCTTTTTGCTTCGTTGGTCCTGTGGGTGGCAGGCTATCTGTTGTCATTGGGTAACGGCAGCACCATATTGGCCTCGCTTGGGCTCGATTTCATCGGCGATGCCGTTTCCCGCTCGATGTCGTTGCTCTCATACGTGTGCGCGGCATTCTTGCTTGGCCACATTTATATATTCGAGCGCAGGGTGCCTTTTTTGCTTCATATATTCCTGTGGCTTGTGTCGGTGCAGATGCTCCTGCACCCCGACTTTGTCATAGCTGCGGCACTCCTCTTCTTCCTTATCGCAGTGGCGCAACTGCTATCTTGCAGTATGAGTGAGGGCCAGGAACAGTCGGTCTATGGGGCATTTGCAATTTTGTCCTTTTCATCGCTGTTTTTACTGCAATTTGCCTATCTGCTGCCTCTCTTTTTGGCCTATCTTTGGATAGGTAACATATTTAGTGTAAAAAATTTGTTTGCCGCCTTGCTGGGCGTGGCAACACCTTATTGGTTGCTGTTTGGTGCACTGTTCGTGTTCCCGTCGCTCGATGCTCTTATGATACCGCTGAAACTGGGAGTGCTCAACATATCAACCCCTGCTGCAATATCTTTCTCTCTGCAGGAATGGGGTACGTTGGCTATTGAACTGCTTACGTTGGTTGTTGCGGTATCCACCTTCTTTGTGTCGTCATTACCTGCAAAACCGTTGTTGCGCCGTCGCCTGTTGTTCCTGTTTGTGCTGAACGCTTTCTTGCTGTTTATGCCTTTCGTCGTTCCACAGGATTATGCATTGCTGCTTGCTTGGCGCTTGCCTTTGGATGCGGTATTGGTAGCTTACGTGCTTTCGATGAAGGTAACCCGTTTATCGAATATCTATTTTATTGTTCTTAATATATTGTGGCTTGTGATAGCTGCCCTTTGCATATGGAATATATAATAAATTTCTTTTCGGAGTATGGATACTGGGGTATGGGAATATTGGCTTTTTTGTCGGGCTCCATTGTACCTATTACCAGCGAGGTGTTGCTTGTGCTTTTCCTTAGCCTTGGGCTTAATGCCGTGGCGCTCACCCTTGTGGCCACGTTAGGCAATACCCTTGGCGGTGTCACCTGTTTTTTTTTAGGTATGCTTGCCAACAAGGAGAGGGTGGTGAAGATGTTCAAACTCACGCCGCGCCGTATGCAGCGTGCCGATAAGATAATACAGAAATATGGCTATTGGGCGGCGCTCATCTCCTTTGTGCCGGTATTGGGCGAGACGTTGCTTGTGCTCTTGGGAATTATGCGTGTGACGTGGTGGAAGGTTGCCATTGTTATGGCGGTGGGCAAGCTCGTTCGTTATAGCTTTATCACAATATCATATACAAGTGTAATGCAAGCCCTCGATTAAGAAGGCTTGCTTTCTTTTAGTACGATGCGCTTGCTTTGATTCCCTCCCTCTTCAGCAGCTCCACAATGCGGTCGAGCTCCTCGTGGGAGGCCTTTTCGAGCCCCTCTGTGGGCGTTTCGCGGTCTATGGTATATATCATTACCTCGCGCGGTGCTATCTCCTTGACGGCGGCAATCCAGGGCAACACATATTCATCACCCGTGTTGTTCACATCTATGCCATTGGCAACGCCCTTCATAAACATAGTTTGTATAACGGCTTGTCCGTTAAACGCCTTCATTCTCTCGATGATGGTCGCGAGGTCGTAGCTGCCTGTGGGGCGGTCGATGTTTTGGATATATTCCGTGTTTACGGTGTCGAGCTTCACTATGTTGTTATCTACAAGTTTTAGGGCATTGAATACCTTGTCGCGTGTGATAAGTGTGGCATTTGTGAGCACGCTCACCTTGGCGTTGGGGCAGAATCTGTTGCGCAGGGCTATGGTGTCGGCAATTATTTCGGGGAATTGCGGGTGAATGGTGGGTTCTCCGTTGCCGGCAAAGGTGAGCACGTCGGGCCTCACTCCCTCGGCCTGCATTTCGCTCAATTTGTTTTCGAGCGCGCCTGCCACCTCCTCGCGTGTGGGCAGTGGCTTGCGGCTGCGACGTGTGGCATTGAGGCCGCACTCGCAATAGAGGCAGTCGAAGGTACATACCTTGCCATCGTCGGGCAACAGGTTTATTCCCAATGATATTCCTAAACGACGGCTGTGCACGGGGCCGAATATTGGCGAGGGGTAGATGATTGTAGCCATAATCTCCTTGTTATGATATTTGTTAAAAACGTCACTCCTATTTTCGACCGAAATCGGCGGGAATTTCACCCCATTCGCTTGTCTCCCATTTTATTATGGGGTTCCGGTAGCTGTTGCTCTGCAACCATTTTTCGGCCCTCTCGATAAATGTAAACAACTCCTCGGTTTCGGGTGTTCGTGGCAGTTTGGTTTTGCAACGGCGTTGCTTCACCCATAGAATGGCATTGCGGCTGTCGCTGTATATGGGCATATCGCTCCCTTTTTGCTTGAGCAGGGCAAGTGCGTGCACTATGGCAAGGAACTCGCCTATGTTGTTGGTGCCATATACCGGTCCAAAGTGGAACACCACCTGTTGCGTTGCAAGATACACTCCGCGATACTCCATCTGCCCGGGGTTGCCGCTGCAGGCTGCATCCACGGCAAGTGCATCGCGGTGTATATTTGCAGGAATCTCCTTTTTATCGGTACTTTTTGGTGCGTTTGCCCCTATGTACAACAGTGGCTGCGAGCTATAGGCGCGTTCGGCCTCGGGCAGTGTGGCAAACGACTTGTAAAGCGCCTGCTTCACCCCCTTTATCTGTGCCTGGCACTCTTCCCAGGAACCATAGATTCCCGGGTTGAGTCCGTTCCACACCACATAGTACCGTTTCTTTGCCATTACATTCTTTCGGGCACCTCAATACCCAACAGGTTCATAGCTGTTTTGATAACCTTGCCCACGTTGCGTGTAAGCAGTATGCGGAAGGCTTTTGTGGCGGCATCTTCTTCGCGCAGAATGCTGTAGTCGTGGTAGAATTGGTTGTACTCCTTTGCAAGGTCATATGCATAGTTAGCTATGCCCGACGGCGAGTAGTCTGTTCCTGCCTGGCGCACCACAGCGGGGAAGTCGTTGAGCAGGCGTATGATGGCGCTCTCCTTCTCGCTGATGCTTGCGGGTGTGGCTGTTCCGCACTCTGCACCGGCCTCGGCAGCCTTGCGCTCAATGGAGCGTGTGCGGGCATATGTGTATTGGATGAACGGGCCTGTGTTGCCGTTGAAATCAATAGATTCTTTGGGGTTGAAAAGCATATTCTTGCGTGCATCAACCTTGAGCATAAAGTATTTGAGTGCGCCCAAGCCTATTATGCGGTAAATCTCGGCAGCCTCCTCCTCGGTGAGCCCGCTGAGCTTGCCGCCAAGCACCTCCGATGTTTCGCGTGCGGTCTTTATCATCTCGTCCATAAGGTCATCGGCATCCACCACGGTGCCCTCGCGGCTCTTCATCTTGCCCTCGGGGAGCTCCACCATACCATAAGAGAAGTGTACAAGGCCCTTGCCCCACGCAAATCCTAATTTGTCGAGCAGCAGCGAGAGTACCTGGAAATGGTAGTTCTGTTCGTTACCCACAACATATACCATTTTGTCGATGGGGTAGTCGCGGAAACGCAATTGGGCGGTACCTATGTCCTGTGTCATATATACCGATGTGCCGTCGCTGCGCAGCAGCAGTTTCTCGTCGAGCCCGTCGGCTGTAAGGTCGGCCCACACGGAATTGTCATCGCGGCGGTAGAAGATTCCCTTCTCCAGGCCTCCGAGCACGGTCTCCTTGCCTTCGAGGTATGTGTCCGACTCGTAGTATATCTTGTCGAAATCCACGCCTAAGCGTTTGTATGTTTCGTCGAATCCCTCATATACCCAACCGTTCATTGTGCTCCACAGGTTGCGCACCTCGCTGTCGCCGGCCTCCCATTTCACGAGCATCTCACGTGCTTCGATCATCAGGGGCGATGCTGCCTCGGCCTCCTCCTTGCTCATTCCTTTCTCCATAAGCTCCTGCAATTCGGCCTTGTAGTGTTTGTCGAATGCCACATAGTAGTCGCCAATGAGGTGGTCGCCCTTCTTGCCGCTGCTTGCGGGTGTTTCGCCGTTGCCCCACTTTTGCCAAGCGAGCATCGATTTGCATATGTGTATGCCTCGGTCGTTTACAATGTTGGTCTTTACCACCTTGTTGCCGTTTGCGGCAATGATATTGGAGAGGGCGTAACCGAGCAGGTTGTTGCGTATGTGCCCCAGGTGGAGCGGCTTGTTGGTGTTGGGCGATGAGTACTCAACCATCACGAGCGGCGACTTTTCGTCGGTCTTTGTTGTGCCCCATTCCGGGGTGTTGTCTATTGTCTGCAGTAGTTCAATCCAGTACGAGGGTGCTATGCTCAGGTTCAAAAAGCCCTTTATCACGTTGAAGCCGGCTACCAGGGGCTGTGTGGCTGCTATCTTCTCGCCAATCTCCTGCGCGGTCTCTTCGGGGCGTTTTTTCGACATCTGCAAGAAGGGGAACACCACAAGTGTGAAATCTCCCTCAAACTCCTTGCGGGTTTTTTGCAACTGCACCTTCTCGGCAGCAATCTCCTGGCCATACAGCTCCTTAATGGCTGCAATGACACTCTCGTTCAAAATGGTTTCGATATTCATTGTCTAATGTTTTGGTTCTGTTTTTGGATAAATCCCCTGCAGTGCGAGGGGGTGATTGTAAATTCTGCGCGAAGATACAAAAATATATGCGATTTTCGCTCCCCGCGCTTGCGCAAAATGCGTGCACGCGTGTATTTTTATCATTGCATAGAGTAAATAACGGTTAAATAAAGTAAAAAAACGAGGCACTATGTGTCTTTATCGTCATTCAGGCGGCTGCGCGCCTTTTTTCTCATTTGTTTCTGTCGGTAGTTTGTATTATCTTCGCGCTGTTTTTCAAAAAAGTAAAAAATGAATCAATTACCGGTAGTAACAAAGAATCTTATAGCGATTAACGTGCTGATGTTTCTCGCGCTTCTCGCGGCCGAAAAGTATGGCATCGACCTCAACGATTATTTGGGGTTGCACCTCTTTCTGGCAGGTGATTTTCATCCATATCAGCTTGTTACATATATGTTTATGCACGGTGGTTTCACCCATCTGTTTTTCAATATGTTTGCCCTTTATATGTTTGGCGGCTTGCTGGAGCGTGTATGGGGCCCCAAGCGTTTTCTCATATACTATCTTGTGACAGGTATAGGCGCTGCCGTCATTCAGGAGCTGGTGCAGTATGGCTACTATGCGGTCTATCTCTCGCCCTATGAATATGTGCGTTTTGCCACCGATGCGCTTGTTCCTATGTCGCAGTATCTGAATATGTGGAACACCGTGGGTGCATCTGGTGCCGTGTATGGCATTCTGTTGGCATTTGCAATGATGTTCCCCAACGAGCGTATGTTTGTGATTCCATTCCCATTTCCCATAAAAGCGAAATATTTTGTAATGATATTCTGCATTTTGGAACTGTTGCTTGGTGTGAGCAACAATGCAGGCGACAATGTGGCACATTTTGCCCATTTGGGCGGTATGCTCTTTGGTTTTCTGCTCATAATCTATTGGCGTAAAAATGGTAAAATAAGTGGGCCCTATGTTTAAGAATATATACCGGAAATTTTGCAACGAAAATGTTGTTGGTCGCTTCATTTACATAAATGTTGCGGTGTACATAATTGTCGCTTTCATCGGGGTTTTTGCCACACTTTTCGAGGTTGGCTACAAGGTGGAGGCCTTTATGCATTGGTTTGAGTTGCCGGCCTCTTTCGAGCGGTTCATATGCCAGCCGTGGACACTGCTTTCGTATATGTTCCTGCACGAAAGAATTATGCACATTTTATGGAATATGCTTGCGCTCTACGGCTTTGGGCGCATATTCCTCTCGTTCTTTTCGGTGCGCCATTTTGTGGGGGTATATCTTTTCGGCGGTATAATGGGCGGCATCTTCTTTATGGCAGCCTATAATATATTCCCTCATTTCGACGGTGTGGTGGATAGCGCCTATCTCATAGGCGCATCGGCATCGGTGCTTGCGGTTGTTGTGGCATCGGCTGTGCGCAGTCCCAATTATGTGGTAAATGTGGTGCTGCTTGGCTCTATGAGGCTTGTTACCATAGCTGTGATAACGGTTGTTGTGTCGCTGCTGCTCTTGGCATCGGAAAATGCCGGTGGTAATTTTGCCCATCTTGGCGGTGCTTTTGCCGGTTGGCTGTTTGCTTTTATGCTTGGCAAAGGCAAGGATGTCACTTCGCTCATAAACAATGTGATAGACTACTTCGCAACCCTTTTCAAGCGCCGCCCCTCGGCCGGCAAGGCTAAATTTACATATCAAAAGGGCGGCCGCGCGACCGATTACGAGTATAATGCCCGCAAGAAGGAAAACGAGGCCGAAATAGATAAAATCCTGGAGAAGGTAAAGGCGGGCGGCTATTCGTCGCTCACCGAAGAGGAGAAGAAACGCCTGTTCGAGGCTTCGCAAAAGTGAATCTCGTTATCCTGAAATATACAAAGCGCCCGTGCTCTACAGCGCGTGGCGCTATTGTTTTTGAGTTTTAGATTGTTTGTAATAAAGAATTTCTGCTAATTATATAAATAATTAAGAAAAAAACGCTATATTTGCGCGCATTTAATAAAACGGACAAATAAATCATAAATAAAAATTAATCAAAATGCAGAACAAAGGATTTGTAAAAGTTTTTGCGGTACTGCTGACATTGGTATGTTTGTTCTACCTTTCATTCTCGTTTGTAACCGGTTATCATATGGACCAGGCTGCGAACGATCCCAAAGGTGAGCAGCACTATCTCGATTCAATGCAGAACGAGAAGGTTTGGCTTGGTGTTTACACCCTCAAGCAGAGCCGCGAAATGGAGATTGGTCTTGGTTTGGACCTTAAAGGTGGTATGTACGTTATTATGGAGGTGTCGGTTCCCGATATCATCAAGGCGCTTGCAGACCACAAGAGCGATGTTGCTTTCAATCAGGCTGTTGAGGCTGCCCGCGTGGCATCTATCACAAGCCAGAGCGATTACATCACTCTGTTTGTAGATGAGTACAAGAAGCTGGCACCTGAGGGTAGCCTTGCCGCAATTTTTGCTACCCAGCAGTTGAAGGACAAGGTGAACACCCGCTCAACCGACAGCGAGGTGGTTGCTGTTCTCCGTAGCGAGGTGCAGGCTGCCATCGACAACTCATTTAACGTATTGCGTACACGTATCGACCGTTTTGGTGTGGTTCAGCCCAATATTCAGACTCTCGAGGGCTCTATGGGCCGCATTATGATTGAGCTCCCCGGTGTTAAGGAGCCCGAGCGTGTTCGTAAATTGTTGCAGGGTTCGGCCAACCTTGAGTTCTGGGATACATACAACGCTTCTGAGATTGTTCCCGCTCTTATGACTGCCGATGCCAAACTTGCTGCCGTAGCACAGGCTGCCGAGCCCGTTGCCGAGGAGGCTGCAACAGAGGGCGAGGCACCTTCTAAAGAGGATGTTGCCGTTGACGATATTGAGGCTGCCATCACAGGCGAGAATGCCGCAGAGGAGAATGTGGATGTTGAGGCTTTGAAGAAGCAGCACCCCTTGCTCTCTCGTTTGCAGCCCGTGCAGGCCAACGCTGTTGGTAGCGTAATAGGTTATGCTCACTACAACGACACAGCAGCCATCAACGCACTCATTGCCACTCCTGAGTTCAAGAGCGTTATGCCCCGTGAACTTCGTCTTTATTGGGGTGTTGAGGCTATCGACCGCGAAACAACAAATCAAATCTACGAGCTCTATGCCATCAAGTGCGTGCAGCGCAACGGCCGTGCCCCCATTGAGGGCGACGTTGTGGTGGATGCTGCCGACACATTCGACCAGCACGGTCGTCCCTGTGTGACAATGGCAATGAACAGCGACGGCGCACGTCGTTGGGCACAGCTCACAAAGGCCAATATCAACAAGGCTATCGCCATTGTACTCGACGGCTATGTTTACAGCGCACCTATGGTGAGCAACGAAATCACAGGTGGCCGTTCCGAGATTAAAGGTAACTTCACTATAGAAACCACAAAGGACTTGGCCAACGTGCTCCGTTCGGGTAAAATGCCCGCGCCCGCGCGTATTGTACAAGAGGATATAGTAGGTCCTTCACTCGGTCAGGAGTCTATCAACCAGGGTATGATGTCGTTCATCGTGGCGTTCATATTGCTTATGATTTATATGTGCGCTATCTATGGTGTTATCCCCGGTATGGTTGCCAATGCCGCTCTGTTGATGAACCTCTTCTTCACACTCGGTGTGCTTGCATCGTTCCAGGCTGCCCTCACAATGTCGGGTGTTGCCGGTATTGTGCTCACATTGGGTATGGCTGTGGATGCTAACGTGCTTATCTACGAGCGCACTAAAGAGGAACTTGCCGCCGGCAAGAATACCCGCGCAGCCCTTGCCGATGGTTACAAGAACGCCTTCTCGGCAATCTTCGACTCTAACTTTACATCAATCATTACAGGTGTCATCCTGTTCTACTTTGGTACAGGCCCCATCCGTGGTTTTGCAACAACCCTTATCATCGGTCTGCTCTGTTCATTCTTCACTGCAGTGTTCCTCACACGTGTTGTTTACGAGCACTTTATGAACAAGGACAAGTGGCTTGGCCTCACATTCACTACCGGTTTCTCAAAGAAGATGATGGTTGGTACAAAGTTCGACTTCCTTAAAAAGTCTAAGAGCTACGGTATAGGTCTTGCAGTGGCTATTGTTGCTATCTTGGTATCGTTTGCTGTTCGTGGCTTGAGCCAGAGCATCGATTTCACCGGTGGCCGTAACTTTGTTGTTCAGTTTGAGCAGCAGGTGGAGCCCGAAACCGTTCGTGAGGTTCTTCGCGAGAAGATTACCGAGGACAATGTTCAGGCTATTGCACTCGGTACCGACGGCAGAACAATCCGCATTACAACCAACTATCGCATAACCGATCCTTCGGAGAATGTAGATGCCGAGATAGAGAAATTCCTCTATGATGCATTTATGGAGAAAGGCCTGCTCAGCAAGGATCTTACACTCGATACATTTGTTGATTACGACAACCGTGCAGGTGGTTCTATAATCAGCTCGCAGAAGGTGGGCCCCAGCATCGCCGAGGATATTAAGGATGGTGCCATCGTATCTGTGGCATTGGCTCTTGTGGCTATCTTCCTCTACATCCTTGTACGTTTCCGCAATGTGGCATACAGTGTGGGTTCTATCGTGGCTTTGGCTTGCGACGTGTTCCTCATCATTGGTTGCTACTCGTTGTGCCACGGCTGGATTCCTATGTCGTTGGAGGTTGACCAGGTGTTCATCGGTGCCATCCTCACCGCCATCGGTTACTCTATCAACGATAAGGTGGTTATCTTCGACCGTGTACGTGAGTTTGCTTATCTCTATCCCAAACGCGATAAATATACATTGTTCAACGACTCTTTGAACACAACACTTGCCCGTACTATCAACACATCGTTCAGTACATTGGTGGTGTTGCTCGCAATCTTCATCTTGGGTGGCGACAGCATTCGCAGCTTCTCATTTGCAATGATTCTTGGTGTTATCTTCGGTACACTCTCTTCATTGTTCATAGCTGCTCCTATTGCTTACAGCATTATCTCTAAAGGTAAGAAATAAGAGAGGTATATATAATACGATAAAAAATCTCCATCAGCAGTTGTTGATGGAGATTTTTTTATTTAGCTATATCGGTTTGTCACTCTTTGTTTACAAAAGGGCACTCCCCGCATCGCTGTTTTGTGCAGTAGGCATTGTTCAGCTGTATGAGTGCCTGCGATTCTGCGGCATTGCTTGCACATATCCCTTGCTCTGCCCAACGGCGTATTATGCCGTTGTCCTCACTGTTTATGTCGTGTAGGTACTCCTCGGCCTTGTTGCATAGGTTGACATCGAGGCGGTGCTTTCCATAGCAGTATAGCATAGGAACCACGGTGTTTATTATAAGTACGTCGAGTTGGCGGTTCTTTATATCTCCGGTGCCCACGGTTGTTGTTCCGCCAAACTGCGTGTGGTGTTGCCAATAGTAGCTTGGCTGAACCTGAAAGAGGCGGCGCAGCTCGGTCACGGTGTCGCACCGGGCTATGCGGTCTATGTTCACACTGCCACGCTGCCACAACGCTGCCAGGCGTGCG
Organism: Bacteroidaceae bacterium; assembly: GCA_017536765.1. Lineage (GTDB taxonomy): Bacteria > Bacteroidota > Bacteroidia > Bacteroidales > Bacteroidaceae > HGM04593. The sequence goes on along the minus strand of JAFXGV010000012.1, from coordinate 9,547 downwards.
ATGCGTATGTGCGGCGTCGCGCCTCCGCTCCACTTGCCGCGTTCCATCTCCTGCAGGCAGAATTTGCTCTTCAGGAATCTGTATTCGCGTAGCAGCGTGTTGTAGTAATTGCTTGCCGTGGCTTCGCTTCTGTAGTATTGTGGTATGCTCTCCTCGCAGAGCAGGCCGGCTTGACCAAAAAATATTGCTTCTATCTGCTCAATGTTGTCGCTATGCTTGCCCAGCGCCTGTATGTTCAGCAGTGTGGCCCACTCCTCGAAAACATTGCTCTGTATGCCGAATCCGAAACTGCGGGCAAGCAGCCTGAACAAGGCTTCGTTCCACCTTTTTCCGCTCTTCTCGTATAGCATCGTGAGGCGTTCGCATTTTTCCTCGATGCGCAAGGCAAGCAACTGCGAAAGGCTGTTGCGCAGATAAGCCTCGCCGCATTCTGTTATGTTGCAGCAGGGTGGGGTTGTGTGGTTCTTTTGCATAGCTGTTCTCTATGTTCACGTGCACGCGCGCGTATATATTTAAGGAGCCTTTTGCTCTTTTTTCTCTTCGGGGTAGCTTATGCGTGTGTGGTATATAGCCTTCAAACGCTCTTTGAATACCTCTTTTATTGTGTGTATATCCTGGAAGGTGAGAGGGCATAACTCAAGTTCGCCGCCGGTTATCTTGGGGTTTATTACATCATCGACCTTCTTTTCAATGTTGGCTGCAGTGTACTCCTTTATGCTGTGCGATGCGGCCTCCACGCAGTCGGCAAGCATAAGTATGCCTTGCTCTCGTGTAGTTGGGTTAGGCCCGGGGTAGGTGAAAAGCGCCTCGTTAATCTTCTCGTCGGGGTGCTCATTCTTGTAGTTGATGTAGAAGTAGCCTGTTTTTGAGAGCCCGTGATGCGTGACGATAAATTCTTTTATCTTCTTGGGCAGATGGTGGCGCTCGGCTATCGAAGCACCCTCCGTCACGTGTCTTATTATTATCTGTGCGCTCTCTTGATATTCAAGCTCGTCGTGAGGGCTCTTGCCTCCACTCTGGTTCTCGGTAAAGTAGATGGGGTTGTTACTTTTGCCTATGTCGTGGTAGAGCGCGCCGGTGCGCACCTCCAAACTGTTGGCTCCTATGGCGCGTGCCGCCTCGGCCGCCAGATTGGCCACCTGCATAGAGTGCTGGAATGTGCCCGGTGCCTCTTGCGAAAGTTTCTGCAGCAGGGGATTGTTGAGGTTTGACAGCTCTATGAGTGTGATGTTGGAGACGAATCCCAATAGCTTCTCTATGATGAACATTAGCGGGTAGGCAAAAAGTATGAGCACTGAACTTATGACAAAATAGATATACATTATCAGGTTCATCTTCGTGATGTCGTTCTCCACTATGAGCTCATAGGCAAGGAATGTGGTGCAGTATGTGGTGAGCACAACAAACGCGGTGCGGAACATCTGTGAACGCGACGACAGCTCCTTGAGGCTCAATATTGCGGCATACCCTGCAAGCACTTGCAGCAGTATGAACTCGTATGGCGAGTTGAGCATTATCGAACACGTCAATATGTCGATGGTGTGCGTGATGAATGCTGTCCTGGGGTTGGTGAAGAGGCACAGCATCATTGGTGCCAATGAAAATGGTAGCAGAAATACATTGCTAAAGCGGGCTTCCATCATTATTCCTGTAATAATGGGGAATATCGTTGCCGAAAGTATCACCAACAGGAACTTGTTATTGTTGCTTTTTATGTCGGGGTTGTATATGTAAATGTATGACAGCAACAGCGAGAAGGAAATTATTACAAACAGTATCTGCCCTAAGAGCATTGTGGTTGTTTTGTAGTTGTTGTCCTGTCTTTTATCAATCTCATATTGGTACGATTTAAGTATCTGGTAGGTCTTGGCATCCACAATGTCGCCACGGCTCACAATCTTCTGTCCGTTTTGTACAATACCCTCGCTTATGGGGAGTGATATGAGCTCCTCCTCCAACAGTGCGTGGCTTCTTGCAGAGTCGTACTTTATGTTGGGCTCAATGAAATTGTGTAGCTTGTATGCGGCAATAAGGTCGGCCGGTATTGTGTCGGCTGCAAGAAGCGTTCTATAGGCCTTGTCGGTTGTTATAAAATCCTCTTTTGGCGTGCCTGATGCAAGGTGGTCGTTAATGACGTTCACCTTTTTGGCCTTGTTGCTGTTCATAATCTCCTTGTCGCTCTGCGAAATTATGCCGCGGTTGTAAAGCCCTATGAGTGTGTTGTAGTAGTTTACATATGCTTCGCGCGGCACCTCTTCGCTTGCATTGCTGTAGAAACGGTTTTTCAGCTGGCGCAGCTGCTTAATGGCTATTGCAGAGTCTTTGACGAAATAGAGTTCAAAGTGTGCAGCGATGCTGTCTTTCTCCTTTTGAAGCTGCGCTTCGCTTTTATATATGGGGAAATCGAACGGTGCGATAATCTGTCCGTAATTCCACGGCGCCGACTCGCTGTAATTGTAATTGAATACATTGTTTCTGGGCATAAAATATATGATGAGCCCCATACATAGCAACGATACCGCTGCCTGAAACAATATTCTCATACGCTTTTTGAAGATATTCTTCAAACTCTCTTTCATACCGCAGGTTGTTTAATGTGTTATATATCCTTTTGTGTGCCATTACGGCCAATTATTACAAAAGTACTAAAAAATAACAAATATCAAAGGTTTACACATCTTCTAATTTACTTTGTGTTGCGATGTTTGAAAAATAAATAGATTTATTTTGTTAAGAAATCAACTTGTAGTAATTTTGTAGAGTTATAATTTGCGGTACTCTGTATTTGCATCTCGCGGATTGCGTTTCGTGTAAATGCCACATATGCAGGGTGTTGCTGTAAAAATAAAAGAATATGAGTGAAAGAAAAGTGAGGGTGCGTTTTGCTCCCAGTCCCACAGGTCCTTTGCATATCGGCGGTGTAAGAACGGCCTTGTATAATTATCTCTTTGCGAAACAGAATGGCGGAGAACTTATTTTCCGCATCGAAGATACCGATTCAAACCGCTTTGTGCCCGGTGCCGAGGAGTATATTCTCGAGTCTTTCCGTTGGTTGGGGATAAAGTTCGACGAAGGTGTGACCTTTGGCGGCGACTGCGGCCCCTATCGTCAGTCGGAGCGTCGCGACATATACAAGAAATATGTTCAGGTGTTGCTCGACAATGGAAAGGCGTACATCGCATTCGACACCCCCGAGGAACTCGAAGTAAAGCGTGCCGAAATAGATAACTTCCAGTACGATGCGTCAACACGTCTTTCTATGCGCAACTCCCTTGCTCTGCCTGCCGACGAGGTTAAGGCGCTCATTGATGCCGGCAAGCAGTATGTGGTGCGTTTCAAAGTGGAACCTGGCGAAAAGGTTGTTGTAAACGACCTTATACGCGGCGTGGTTACCATAGATTCATCCATCCTCGACGACAAGGTGCTCTACAAATCGGCCGACGAACTGCCTACATATCACCTTGCCAATATCGTTGACGACCATTTGATGAACATCTCGCACGTAATCCGTGGCGAGGAGTGGCTGCCTTCGGCTCCCCTTCACGTGCTGCTCTATCGTGCCTTTGGTTGGGAGGATACAATGCCACAGTTCGCACACCTGTCGCTGCTGCTCAAGCCCGAGGGTAATGGCAAACTCAGCAAGCGCGACGGCGACCGCTTAGGCTTCCCTGTGTTCCCTCTGGAGTGGCACGATCCCAAGAGCGGCGCGGTGTCATCGGGCTTCCGTGAGAGCGATTATCTGCCCGAGGCAGTTATAAATTTCCTTGCCCTTTTAGGATGGAACCCGGGTGACGATGTGGAAATGATGTCGATGGACCGGCTCATTGAGAAGTTCGACCTTGCCAAGTGTAGCAAGGCCGGTGCCCGTTTCGACTACAAGAAGATGATTTGGTTCAATCACGAATACATCCTGCAAAAGGATGACCGCGAAATTGCAGAAATTTTTATGCCGGTGGTGCAATCTCACGGTGTGGAGCCCGATATGGAACTGCTCACAAGGATAGTTTCCCTTATGAAGGGCCGTGTAAACTTTGTGCACGAGCTTTGGGATGCTTGCAGTTTCTATTTCATAGCTCCCGTGGAATATGATGAAAAAACGGTGAAAAAACGTTGGAAAGATGATTCTGCCGCCAAAATGGCCGAACTTGCCGCTCTGCTCGATGGGCTCGATGATTTCTCCATCGAGAATCAGGACAAGGCTGTCCACGAATGGATAGAGGCAAAAGGCTATGGTATGGGTGAGATTATGAACGCATTCCGCCTGGCTCTCGTGGGCGAGGGAAAAGGACCGCAGATGTTCGATATTTCGGGATTGATAGGTAAGAAGGAGACGTTGGCGCGTTTGAATAGAGCAATAACCGTTTTGGGATAAACAAACTGCTGATTATGTACACGATAGGAATATACATTTATATAGCCTTGGTGAGGCTTGCCGCGCTTTTCGGGCATCGAAAAGCGAAACAATTGTTAGAGGGGCATCGTGAGATTTTTGCAATTCTCAAGGATAAAATAAAGGATGGCACCAATTATATTTGGTTCCACGCATCCTCGCTTGGGGAATTTGAGCAGGGACGTCCTTTGATTGAGAAATTTCGTGCAGAACACCCTGAATATCGCGTTGTTCTCACATTCTTCTCTCCCTCGGGCTATCGTTCTGCACGTAATTATCAGCAGGCCGATGTGGTGTGCTATCTGCCCTTCGACACTCCTTGCAATGTCAAGCATTTCTTGAATTTGGTAAAGCCTAAAATGGTATTTTTTGTAAAGTACGAGTTTTGGCTCAATTTTCTTTTTGCCCTCAAAAAGCGCGCCATACCTACATACAGTGTCTCTTCCATCTTTCGCGAAGAGCAAGCCTTCTTTCATTGGTGGGGGGCATACTACCGCAGGGCTCTCGGTTGCTTCACTCATCTGTTTGTACAGAATGAGAAATCCAAGGAACTGCTTGCTGCAATAGGCATTAAGAATGTGTCGGTGGTGGGTGATACCCGTTTCGACCGCGTTGTCAAGATTTCGGAACAGGCGCATTTGCTTCCTCTTGTAGAGGCTTTTGCCGAGGGTGGCAATAAAATCTTTATTGCCGGCAGCTCCTGGGGCCCCGATGAAGATGTTTACGCGCCCTATTTTAACAATCATGCGGGTTGGAAACTGATAATTGCATCGCACGAGGTTAATGAAGAGCGAATAAAAAGCATTCAAGAGAACATACGTGGCAATTGCGTGCGCTATACACAGGCCTCTATGGATGATGTGCGCACGGCAAGATGTCTTATCATCGATTGTTTCGGCCTGCTTTCGTCTATATACCGATATGGCGACGTGGCTTATGTGGGCGGTGGCTTTGGTGTGGGAATACACAATATCCTTGAAGCTGCTGTATACGGCATACCGGTGTTTTTTGGCCCGAATAACAAGAAATTTCAGGAGGCGCAGCAGTTGAAGGCCTGCGGCGGTGGCATTGAGATTGCATCGCGCGAGGATTTCGAGCAGAAGATGACGGTCGTAGACAGCGATGCCGAGGCGGCAAAAAAGGCCGGTGAGGCTGCCGGGAACTATGTTTCGCAGAATGCCGGAGCATCGGCCAAGATATTCAAACTGCTTGGTTTGTGATTTTTGTGTAAAACAAAGTGAATTTAGGTGTAGATATTTGAGAAATTTGTTATCTTCGCATTGTGACAATGGTGAATAAAAGAATTGAATTATAAATATTAAATTTTAGAATTATGCAGTATTTGACTAATGAGAAATTGACAATCGTCGGTGCCGGCGGTATGATTGGCTCTAACATGGTACAGTGTGCTCTTATGTTGGGCCTCACTCCTAACATCTGTTTGTATGATATCTTTGAGCCCGGCGTGCACGGCGTTGCCGACGAGATGGCTCATTGCGGTTTCCCCGGTGCCAATATCACTTGGACAACAAACCCCGAGGAGGCTTTCACAGGTGCTAAATATATTGTATCTTCGGGTGGTGCTCCTCGTAAAGAGGGTATGACACGTGAGGATTTGTTGAAGGGTAACTGCCAGATTGCAGCTGAGTTTGGCGATTTTATCAAAAAGTATTGCCCCGATGTAAAGCACGTTGTTGTAATCTTCAACCCTGCCGATGTTACCGCTCTCACAGCGCTCATCCACTCGGGTTTGAAACCCAACCAGTTGACTTCACTCGCTGCCCTTGATTCTACCCGCTTGCAGCAGGCTCTTGCCAAGGAGTTCGGCGTTCAGCAGGATAAGGTGACAGGTGCCAACACTTATGGTGGCCACGGCGAGCAGATGGCTGTGTTTGCTTCTCAGGTGAAAATCGATGGTAAACCTTTGGCCGAGATGGGCTTGAGCGAGGAACGTTGGGCCGAGATTAAGCACAACACCGTTCAGGGTGGTTCAAACATCATCAAGCTTCGTGGCCGTTCATCATTCCAGAGCCCCTCGTATTGCGCTATCAAGATGATTGAAGCTGCTATGGGTGGTGCACCCTACACATTGCCCGCAGGTTGCTATGTGAACAATGCAGAGCTTGGCTACAAGAATGTGATGATGGCTATGCCCACAACCATCGATGCCGATGGCGTTCACTATGTTGCACCCACAGGTACAGCCGAGGAGATGGCGGCATTGCAGTCTTCGGTAGAGCACTTGGGCAAGATGCGCGACGAGATTATCGCTCTCGGCATTATTCCCGCAGTAGAGGAGTGGAGCACTCTTAACCCCAACCTCTAATTTATGGTTTATATAATATAAATAAGGTGGCAAGGGCTTTTTAGCTCTTGTCTCCTTATTTTTGAGCAAAAAAGTGATTAAAAGTTTTGCCATTTGAGAAAATGTGCCTACTTTTGCGCCACATTTTGTTCAATCGGTAATAATATAAACTAAAAATATAAATAGGAAATGATTGTAGTACCTGTTAAGGAGGGCGAAAACATTGAGAAAGCTCTCAAAAAATTCAAAAGAAAATTCGAGAAAACCGGTGTAGTTAAAGAGTTGCGCGCTCGTCAGCAGTTTGACAAGCCTTCAGTACTCAAGAGATTGAAGATGGAGCACGCTATCTACGTTCAGAAACTTCGCGATAGCGAGGAATAAAAAACTTGCACCTTTTCTTGTTTTTTAGATTATTCTGATATATATTCGTTGCCGTAAGAATTTCTCTTGCGGCAACGAATATGTTTATAGACTCTTTTATAAAGCATCTGAAGAACGAGAGAAACTACTCGTTGCATACGCTCAGGGCGTATGCAGGTGACCTTCGTGCTTTTGAAGAGTATTTGCGTGGTTTTGAAGAGATGCTTTCTGTGGCTGATGCCGATGTCGATTTGCTACGTTCTTGGGTGGCATCGCTTATGGATAAAGGTTGCGCAGCAAGTTCGGTTTGCAGAAAACTGAGCTCGTTGCGCTCTTTTTATGCCTATATGCGTGCGCAGAGCGTTACAGACGCAAATCCGGCAACAGCAATTAAGGGGCCTAAATGTCGCAAGGCGCTGCCCGCCTTTGTTAAGGAAGAGGAACTGGATTGCCTGATAGACAAAATTTCTTTTGGCGAGGGCTTTTTGGCTTGCCGTGACAGAGCGATGATATTGTGCTTCTATGAAACAGGAGTGCGATTGTCCGAACTCGTGGGCCTTGATTTGGGCAGCGTGGATTTGCAGCAAGGGCAGTTGCGGGTTCTTGGCAAGCGCAACAAGGAACGCATAATCCCGTTTGCGGGTGAGCTGCGCGGTGAACTTGAGTATTATCTTGCCGAACGGGCCAAAGTGACGGCTCCTGGAGAGCAGGCGCTCTTTGTGACGGCGGCAGGCGGGCGCGTGAATCAGCAGCAGGTGTATCGTGTGGTCAACAAGAGATTGTCGGCGGTTACCTCTGTGGCGAAAAAGAGCCCCCATACATTGCGCCACAGTTTTGCCACGGCTATGCTCAACAACGATGCCGAGCTTATGGCGGTGAAGGAACTGCTGGGGCACGAGAGGTTAGCAACCACCGAGATTTACACGCATTTAACCTTTGAGGAACTTAAACGTTTTTATGATAAGGCTCATCCAAGAGCCGGTAATAACTAAATAATAGGAGGATTTATTATGGAGACAAGAATTCAATCAGTTCATTTTGATGCATCAACACAGTTGTTGGAGTATGTTGAGAAAAAGGTTGCCAAAATAGAGAAGTTGTGCGATGGGGCTACATCGCTGGAGGTGACAATGAAGTTGATTAAGCCTGAAACTGCAATGAATAAGGAGGTGGCGTTGCGCCTTTCTTCGAGCTTGGGCGAGATGTTTGCGTCTAAAATTTCCGACACTTTTGAGGATGCTTTGCTCGTTGCAATCGATGCTCTTAAGGGGCAAATCGAGAAAAAACGCGAAAAAATGAAGTAAAACGCGAAAAAAACACGGAAAATGTTTTGTGATTAAAAAAAAACTCGTACATTTGCACTCGCTTTACAACGGTAACAGCGCAGCAAATGTACAATGCCTCTTTAGCTCAGTTGGCCAGAGCACGTGATTTGTAATCTCGGGGTCGTTGGTTCGAATCCGACAAGAGGCTCAAACAAAAAGCGCGTTAGTTGAAAGCTGTCGCAAATGCGTTTTCTGAAATAGTGGCAAGGGCAAATTCCAGAGTGGCCAAATGGGGCAGACTGTAAATCTGCTGTCTTTCGACTTCGGTGGTTCGAATCCATCTTTGCCCACAATGTGTTGAAAAAGAGAATGCAAACCAGCCTTGACGGTTATCGTGTAGAAAGCTGTCTCCGTTTGTTTGCAAATTCTTTATGTAAACGTATTGCGGAAGTAGCTCAGTTGATAGAGCATTAGCCTTCCAAGCTGAGGGTCGCGGGTTTGAGCCCCGTCTTCCGCTCTTTTTCAACGCTGTTATAGCTCAGTGGTAGAGCACTTCCTTGGTAAGGAAGAGGTCCCGAGTTCAAGTCTCGGTAACAGCTCTGGAGAAGAGCTTTTTTGTCTTGATAACTCAGGACTTTTTTTGGATAACTTAGGTAAATATATTGTTATATTAAAGCTTAAAACTATGGCAAAAGAAAAATTTGAGCGTTCCAAACCACACGTAAATATTGGAACAATTGGTCACGTTGACCACGGTAAGACTACTTTGACCGCTGCCATCACAACTGTATTGGCTAAGAGAGGTCTTTCAGAGTTGAAGTCATTTGACCAGATCGATAACGCTCCCGAGGAGAAAGAGCGTGGTATTACTATCAATACTGCACACGTTGAGTATCAGACAGAGAACCGCCACTATGCACACGTTGACTGTCCGGGTCACGCCGACTACGTTAAGAACATGGTTACCGGTGCTGCTCAGATGGACGGTGCTATCATCGTTTGTGCTGCTACTGACGGTCCTATGCCTCAGACACGTGAGCACATCCTTCTCGCACGTCAGGTAAACGTTCCACGCCTTGTTGTATTCTTGAACAAGTGCGACGTTGTTGATGACGCTGAGATGCTCGAGCTCGTTGAGATGGAGATGCGTGAGCTTCTTTCATTCTATGAGTTTGACGGCGACAACACTCCTATCATCCGCGGTTCTGCACTCGGTGCTTTGAACGG
>JAFXGV010000002.1 GCA_017536765.1 Bacteroidaceae bacterium | reverse complement strand
GTGGCACAGAACAGCGATGTTTTCACGGACATTATGATTGCCAGCCGCACTCGTTCAAAGTGCGATGCCATTGTAAAGGCAATAGGTAACCCCAATATTAAGACCGCTGCGGTTGATGCCGACAGCGTTGAGGCTTTGGTTGAGTTGTTCAACAGCTTCAAACCCGAGATTGTTATAAACGTGGCGCTCCCTTATCAGGACCTTACAATTATGGAGGCTTGCTTGCAGTGCGGTGTCAACTACCTTGATACTGCCAACTACGAGCCCAAAGACGAGGCTCACTTCGAGTATAGCTGGCAGTGGGCGTTCCACGAGCGTTTCAAAGAGGCCGGCCTCACAGCCATCCTTGGTTGCGGTTTCGACCCCGGTGTGAGCGGCGTGTATACTGCATATGCAACAAAGCATCACTTTGACGAGATTCACTACCTCGACATCGTAGACTGCAACGCGGGCGACCACCACAAGGCGTTTGCCACAAATTTCAACCCCGAAATCAATATCCGCGAGATTACCCAGAACGGCCGTTACTACCAGGATGGCAAGTGGGTTGAGACAGGTGCGTTGGAGATACACCAGCCCATCACATACCCCAATATAGGTCCTCGCGAGTCGTACCTGCTCTTCCACGAGGAGCTGGAGTCGCTCACAAAGAATTTCCCCACAATCAAGCGTGCCCGTTTCTGGATGACATTCGGCCAGGAGTATCTCACTCACCTGCGCGTAATACAGAACATAGGTATGGCCCGCATCGACGAAATCGACTACAACGGTATGAAGATTGTGCCTTTGCAGTTCCTCAAGGCTGTTCTTCCCAATCCTCAGGACCTTGGCGAGAACTATGAGGGCGAAACCTCCATAGGTTGCCGCATACGTGGTATCAAGGATGGCAAAGAGCGCACATACTATGTATATAACAACTGCAGCCACCAGGCAGCATACAAGGAGACCGGTATGCAGGGCGTGAGCTACACCACAGGTGTTCCCGCAATGATTGGTGCCATGATGTTCCTCAAAGGCCTGTGGCGCAAGCCCGGTGTGTGGAACGTGGAGCAGTTCGATCCCGATCCCTTTATGGAGCAGTTGAACATCCAGGGCCTGCCTTGGCACGAAGAATTTGATAAAGACCTCGAACTCTAATAAAAGAAGAATAGTAAAATGGCAAAAAAAGAGGAATTGGAAAACATTGCAGGCAACGAAAAGCTGCGCGCTTTGCAGGCTGCAATGGACAAAATAGAGAAGAATTTTGGTAAAGGCTCCATTATGAAGTTAGGCGATGACAGCTACGAGGATATTGATGTCATTCCCTCCGGCTCGGTAGGCCTTAATGCTGCGCTTGGCGTGGGCGGTTTCCCCCGTGGTCGTATAATTGAAATCTACGGCCCCGAGTCGTCGGGTAAAACAACCCTTGCAATACACGCGATAGCCGAGGCGCAGAAGATGGGCGGCATTGCAGCCATCATAGATGCCGAGCACGCTTTCGACCGCTTCTATGCGCAGAAGTTGGGCGTTGATATCGACAACTTGCTCATTTCGCAGCCCGACTGTGGCGAGCAGGCTCTGGAGATAGCCGAGCAGCTCATCCGCTCGTCGGCTATCGATATCATAGTAATCGACTCGGTTGCCGCTCTCACCCCCAAAGCCGAGATAGAGGGCGAGATGGGTGACAACAAGGTGGGCCTGCAGGCTCGTCTTATGTCGCAGGCACTTCGCAAGCTCACATCGGCCATAAGCAAGACAAAGACCACCTGTATTTTCATCAACCAGTTGCGTGAGAAAATCGGTATTATGTTCGGCAACCCTGAAACAACCACCGGTGGTAATGCGCTTAAGTTCTACTCGTCGGTGCGCCTTGATATCCGTCGCGTGAGCCAGATAAAAGACGGCGAGGATGCCATAGGTAACCAAGTGCGCGTGAAGGTCGTAAAGAACAAGGTGGCTCCTCCCTTCCGCAAGGCAGAGTTCGATATTATGTTTGGCGAGGGCATCTCGCGCATAGGCGAGATTGTCGATTTGGGCGTGCAGTATGGTGTCATCAAGAAGAGCGGTTCGTTCTTCAGCTACGGCGACACAAAGCTGGCACAGGGCCGCGACCGCACCAAGGCATTGCTTGCCGACAACCCCGAACTTGCCGAGGAACTGGAGAACAAGATTGCCGAAGCTATGAAAAACAGTACTAACAATATAGAAGAATAATAGATGAAAAAGACATTATTATTGATTGCGCTCGCATTTGCCGGTGTAAACGCTTTTGCACAGGAGGCCGAAAAGAAAAACGAGCCCGAGTTTACCGTTGTAAAGGAGAATCCTATTACAAGTATCAAAAACCAGAACCGTGCAGGTACCTGCTGGTGCTACTCTTCACTCGCCTTCATCGAGTCGGAGTTGCTCCGTATGGGCAAGGGTGAGTACGATTTCTCTGAAATGTACATCGTTCATAACACATACCTCGACCGTGCCGACAAGGCTGTGCGCACACACGGTGATGCCTCTTTCTCGCAGGGTGGTTCTTTCTACGATGTAATCTATGGTATGAAAACCTTCGGCCTTGTTCCTGAGGCTGAGATGCGCCCCGGTGTGATGTATGGCGATACATTGAGCAACCACAATGAACTTTCTGCTGTTGCCGATGCTGTAGTTGCTGCCATTGCAAAGGGTAAGCATCGCGACCTTCAGGTAGGTGCCGACAATGTTCCCTTGTGGAAAAAGTGCATCGAGGAGATTCACAATATCTATCTTGGTGAGCGTCCCGAGAAATTCACATACAACGGCAAGGAGTATACTCCCAAATCGTTCTATGAGTCACTGGGCCTTAATGCCGACGATTACATATCGTTGACCTCGTACACACACCATCCCTTCTACGAGCCCTTTGTTCTCGAGATTCAGGACAACTGGCGCTGGGCTACATCGTACAACCTTCCTATCGACGAGTTTATGCAGGTGTTCGACCACGCTATTATGGAGGGCTACACCATCGCTTGGGGTAGCGACGTGAGCGAGGCCGGTTTCTCGCGCGACGGCAAGGCTACAATGCCCGATGCCGGCAAGAGCGCAAGCCTTGATGGTTCCGATATGGCAAAATGGCTCAAATTGAGCGAGGCCGACAAGAAGAACACTCCCAAGCCCTCTACAGAGAAATGGTGCACACAGGAGGAGCGTCAGGTTGCTTATGACAATTGGGAGACAACCGACGACCACGGTATGCAAATCTACGGTATTGCCAAGGATAAAGACGGTGTTGAGTACTATATGGTTAAAAACTCTTGGGGCGATGCCGGCAAGTACAAAGGTATATGGTATGCTTCAAAGGCATTTGCACGCTACAAGACAATGAACATCGTTGTTCACAAGAACGCTATTCCCAAGGATATCCGCAAGAAACTTGGCATTAAGTAATATGCTTTACCATAAACACAAATCAAGCGGCCTGCAGGCCGCTTGATTTGTGTTTAAGGCGTTTCGCAACGGCTTTTGCTGTCAAAAGTATAGCATAATGCATAAAAAAGATTGATTCGGCAAAAATTTTTGCCGAATCAATCTTTTTTATATTACATTTTCCGTATCTTTACAAATTGAGAGAATTATCTTGCGCGGAATAGGGCATTTTCCCTCCTGCGTAGCCGGTTGCCTTTGTGCAGGCAGGCATTTTGCGCCTGCAATGCGTGGTTGAAATGAACGGTATGGCAGCCATAGGCGTTTACATAAGATGGTTCTCGCCGAGCAATGCAAAAATAAAAATAACATATAATGGGCCAAAAATGGAAATATCAACCTCCGACATACGAAGAGACTGCAGCAGCTAGGGCACTATCTGCGGAGTTGGACATCAGTCCCATACTTTGCAGTTTGCTCATAAAACGCGGTATATCTACCGTGGCCGAGGCAAAGAACTTTTTCCGCCCACGCTTGTCGAGCCTGCACAATCCGTTCCTTATGAACGATATGGACATTGCGGTGCAGCGTCTCAACAGGGCATTGGGCCGCAAAGAGCGCATACTGGTATATGGCGACTATGATGTCGACGGTACCACGGCGGTTGCGCTTGTATATAAGTTCTTGCAGCAGTTCTCGTCGAATATAGATTACTATATCCCCGACCGTAATGAGGATGGTTACGGCATCTCGCGCAGAGGTGTCGATTACGCTTATTCAACCGACGTTAAACTCATAATTGTGCTCGATTGCGGCATTAAGGCAATCGAGGAGATAGCCTATGCCAAATCACTTGGCATAGATTTCATTGTGTGCGACCACCACGTACCCGATGAGGAGCTGCCCTGTGCAGTGGCTATACTCAACCCCAAACGTCTCGACTCCACCTACCCCTATCCCCACCTGTCGGGTTGCGGTGTGGGCTTTAAGTTTATGCAGGCGTTTGCAGCCGACAACGGCATAGCCCCGGAGCAGCTTTATCCATTGCTCGACCTTGTGGCAGTGAGCATAGCATCGGACCTCGTTCCCATAATGGGCGAGAACCGCGTGCTTGCCTATCACGGCATAAAGCAGCTGAACCACGCACCCAGCACGGGCCTCAAAGCTATCATTCAGGTGTGTGGTCTGCGCGACAAGGAGGTGAGCATAAACGATATAATATTCAAGATAGGGCCGCGTATAAATGCATCGGGGCGCATACAGCAGGGCAAGGTGGCCGTGGATTTGCTCATAGAGAACAACCTGCCCACCGCTCTAATGATGAGCGAGCAGATAAACGAATTCAACGAAGCGCGCAAGGAGCTCGACAAGAGTATGACCGAGGAGGCCAACCGCATAGTGGAGAACCTCGAAAGCTTCGATGAGCGCCGCGCCATAGTAATCTTTAACGAAGATTGGCATCGTGGTGTCATAGGTATAGTGGCATCGCGCCTCACCGAGGTATATCACCGCCCTGCGGTGGTCATCACCTGCACGGGCGACATTGCCACCGGCTCGGCCCGTTCGGTAACCGGTTTCGATGTCTATAAGGCAATAGAGAGCTGCCGCGACCTGCTCGAGAATTTCGGCGGGCACACCTATGCTGCCGGTTTCTCTCTCAAGGTGAGCAATATCGATGCATTTGCCGCCCGTTTCGAGGAGTTTGTTACAACCAACATCCTGCCCGAACACACCGATCCCGTGATAGAGATTGATGCCGAGCTCGACTTTCACCAGATAAGCCGCAAGTTCTTCAACGACCTCAAGCGTTTCAGCCCCCACGGCCCCGACAATACCAAGCCAATCTTCTGCACCCGCAACGTGTGCGACTACGGCACAAGCAAGGTGGTGGGGCGCAAGCAGGAGCATATAAAGTTAGAGTTGGTCGATAACAAGTCGAACACCATAATCAACGGCATTGCCTTTGGGCAGAGCCGTCAGGCGAAATATATCAAGTCGAAGCAATCCTTCGACATATGCTACACGCTCGAGGACAACGCCTACAAGCACGGCGAGGTGCAGTTGCAGATAGAGAGCATTCACACCAAGGCCACTCGTTGAGGGGATATGCGGTACAGGGAAATCCTTAAGAAATATTGGGGATACGATGATTTTCGCGGCATTCAGCGCGAGATAATCGAGAGCATAGGCAGCGGGCGCGATACGCTCGGGCTTATGCCCACGGGTGGTGGCAAGAGCATCACCTTCCAGGTGCCCACACTTGCTTCCGACGGTCTTTGCGTGGTGGTCACCCCGCTCATCGCACTTATGAAGGACCAGGTGGCGGGCTTGCGCAGCCGTGGTATAAAGGCCGCAGCCATCTACTCTGGTATGAGGAACAGCGAAATAATCATAGCGCTTGAAAATTGCATTTTCGGCAACTACAAGTTTCTCTACATATCGCCCGAGCGCATCTCATCCGAACTTTTCCTGAATAAGATACGCAAAATACCGGTAAGGCTCATCACCATAGACGAGGCTCACTGCATATCGCAGTGGGGGCACGATTTCCGCCCTGCCTACCGCCGCATAAAGGAGCTGCGCGACATATTCCCCCGGGTGCCGGTGCTGGCACTCACCGCCACCGCCACCCCCGAGGTGGTGAAGGATATCCAGCAGCAGCTCTCCTTTGAGCAGGAAAACTGTTTTCGTATGAGTTTCGAGCGCAAGAATCTTGTATATGTGGTGCGCCACACCGAAAACAAGCAACAGGAACTGCTGCACATTCTTTCGCGCATACAAGGTTCAGCAATAGTATATACGCTCAACCGCCAAAAGACCAAGGAAGTGTGCGAGTATCTGATAGCCAACGGCATCACTGCCGAGTATTACCACGCGGGCCTCTCGCCCGAGGCTAAAGATGCCCGCGAGGATGCCTGGAAGAGCGGGCGCTCGCGCGTTATGGTCTCCACCAATGCATTCGGAATGGGTATAGACAAGCCCGATGTGCGTTTGGTGGTGCATATCGACCTGCCCGGCTCCATAGAATCATACTTTCAGGAGGCAGGCCGTGCAGGGCGCGACGGTAATCGTGCCTATGCCGTGGCGCTCTTCAATCGCATAGACAAGCAGGTGGTGTCGCGCCGTCTCTCCGACAATTATCCCTCAAAGGAGTTTATCCGCGAGGTTTACGACGACATATGCTACTATTATCAAATGGCATTGCACGATGGGCTCAACTGCACATTCGAGTTTGGGCTTAACGACTTTTGCAAACAGTACCATCTGCCCACACTGCCCACCGACAGTGCCCTGCGCATCCTCACCCGTATGGGCTATCTGGAGTATGTCGAGGAGATGGAGTATGCCTCTCGGGTGCGGTTCATAGTGGATAAAGATTCGCTATACCGTTTCAAAGGGCTGCCGGCCGATTACGAACTGCTTGTGAATGCCATTATGCGTGCATATAGCGGCCTTTTCACCGATTTTGCATATATCGACGAGCGCTACCTCTCGCGTGTTACAAAACTCACGCGCCATCGTATGTACGAGATTCTTGTGTCGCTGTCACAAAAGCGGCTTGTGCAGTATGCTCCTTCTAAAAGATGTCCCATAGTAACCTTCACACGCCACCGCGTGTTGTCGAAGGACCTTCATTTCGCAGCCGAGGTTTACGACGAGCGCCGCGCAGCCTTTGCCACCCGCCTGAACTCCATAATAAAATATGCCGTCACCGACGACAAGTGCCGCAGCCGCCTGCTGCTTGAGTATTTTGGCGAGACCGATGCAGCCGATTGCGGTCGTTGCGATGTGTGTGTGGCTCGCCGTGCAGTAGAAAAACCGGTGTCGGCAAGCTCTTCCGATGCAGAACGGCTTATGCAACTGCTTGCCGATGGCAGGCCGCACGATACTGCAGAACTCGATAAACTGGGCTTCTCACGTGCCCGTATGGCAGCACTCTTGCGCGCGCTATGTGATGAGGAGAAAATAGTTATAGAGAATGGAAAAATTTTGCGGGCACGCAATTGATGGTGTGCCTGCAAAATTTTATTAAAACGAGTAGCAGTTTGTGCTATGTCGCTATTGCTTTTCTTTATCTATTCTGAAGGTTACAGGCACGGTGAGCATCACACTCACATTCTTGCCTTCGAGTATTGCGGGTGTTAATCGAGGCATTTTTCTTATTACCCTCAGAGCTTCTTTATCCAGTTTCTTGTTGCCACTGCTCTTTCTCACCTTCACATCCTTTACCTTGCCTTTTGAGGTTACAACGAAAATAACAGATGTGCGCCCCTCAATCCTTGCTTCGCGGCATTTCTTGGGGTAACGTATTGCGTTTTTTATATATTCAAAAAGTGCTTCTTCGCCGCCCGGGAACCGGGGCATCTCATCGGCGGTGGTGTAAATGGGTTCGTTGTAGTGCGTTCTTGTAGATGATGTCCCGCTATATCCGTTGCTTGTTACGTTTACACTCACATTGCTTATCTCCTGTGCATCGCAGGCTGTGAAGTGGAGCTGCAACAAACATATAGCAACAATTGTGACAGCTGTTATTCTGTTCATATACAATGGTGTTGGTGTTAGGGGGTAATGAATATGTGTTTATGCGGCAGTTTGGCTCTCTTTTTTCAAGAGAACGCCTTCTTCTCGCAGGCTACAGCCCGCCCACGTGTGAAATCGGGAATCTCCACGGGAGCGCCGCCGTTGCTTGCCGATATGTCGGTGAGCTCCACAAGGCTGCTCCACAGGGCAGCATCATATACATTCATATCGAGCGGCAGCCCGTTGCGCAGGCAGTGTATGAGGCGGCAATCCATTGCGTAGTCTATCCAGCGGCGGCCGCAAAGTTCCATACCACGCTCTTTGTACATAGTTACAAAGGGGTGGCGGTGTTTTTCCATTAGTGTGGCGCACAGCTCTCCCATTATGGTGTTGTCGCTGTCGGGCGCAAATGCAAACAGGGGCATCGGGTATTTTTGTGCATATCCTTCGGTGCCGCTCACAAGAAAAGCGCGGCTGTAGGGGCGAGGCAGTGTTATGCAGTGCTGCACAAGTATGGTATGCCCCTTTTCGGTTGTAATGATGGAACTGTTCATATTGCCTTGCAGGCTGCCGTTGCCCACCATTTTAGATGAACAGGATACTATGCTCTTCATTCGGTCGCCACGGTTTATGCCCATTGCAAGGGCGATGGGGCCCAGTCCGTGTGTGGGGTAGGGGTTGCCGTTGTGCCTGCTCATAAACTCCACCTGCCAGTTGCTCCATTTGCGCCCGCCTTCGTCGTTTGTGGCAATGCGGTCGCGCAGGTCGTGCAGGTATGATCCTTCGGCGTGTATTATTTCGCCAAGCAGCCCTTTTTGTGCCATATTAAGCACACACAACTCAAACTCGTCGTAACAGCAGTTCTCGAGCATTATAAAGTGGCGGCGCTGCTTTTCGGCGGTATCCACTATGCGCCAGCAGTCGGCAATGGTGGTGGCGGCGGGTACCTCTGCCGCAACGTGCTTGCCCTGTTCCATTGCATACACGGCAATGTCGGCGTGGCTTGCCCAGTCGGTGCATATATAAACAAGGTCTATGTGGGGGTTGCTGCATAGCTCCTTCCACCCGTTGGCACTGCAATGGCACGCAGGCTCATTACCGCCATATTGTGCTATTATGCCCTTTGTCTCCTCTATGTTTTCGGGGACAAGGTCGCAAATGGCGTTAATGGTGCAGCCATCTATGTGCATCATACGCATAACGGCACGTTTGGCTCTCACGCCAAGCCCCACAATGCCCACCCTCACCGTGTCGAGAGGTTCGCACTGCAGTTGTGCCACGTTACCGTATAAGCTATCCTTGTTCATATATAATTTTCTCTACTGCAAAATAAACAAATTCGTTCTTCTTATGCAAAGGGATTCACGCTATTTAATATTCATTGCGGTTATTTTTTTTCTGTCGGCACTCATTTTCAGTATGCCCACTACCAGAACAACCGCTGTGAGCACGCCACCGCAGATATATGCCAATGTCCTGTTCTCCATCCCCACCATCATAGGCGAAATGAAAATGTACGATGCGCACACGTATGTCATAAAGAGTGCGGGCAACAACCCTATGAGCAGCGGCTTCTTGTGCTTTGCAAGGTATATTGTGATGCACCACAGGGTGATGCAGGCAAGTGTCTGGTTCATCCACGCAAAGTAGCTCCAGATGGTTTGAAAGGGAAGGGCGAGGATGATGAGCAGGCCGCCGATAAAGAGGGGCAGCGACACCGCAACGCGCTTTGCAAGGGTGTTTTGCGGTATGTTAAGCATATCGGCCACAATGAGGCGCGCCGAACGGAAGGCTGTGTCGCCCGATGTTATGGCGCAGGCAATCACTCCCACAACCACAAACACGGCAATGACACTGCCAAGTGTCTGCACCGAGATGATGTTCACAAGGCGTGCAGCGCTGCCACCATACTCGGCAATGGCAGCGTTAAGTCCCTCTACGCCACCCCAGAAAGCCATTGCTATTGCAGCCCATATGAGCGCGATTATGCTCTCGGCTATCATAGCTCCGTAAAATATCGAACGGCTCTGCTTCTCGTTTGTCACGCAGCGTGCCATCATAGGCGACTGTGTTGCGTGGAAACCCGATATTGCACCGCAGGCAATTGTAGTAAAGAGCATTGGCACGATTGGGAATTTCTCTGCATCGGCAATGCAGTTGCGCAGCGATGTGAGTTCGGGTATGCTGTACCGGTCGCTTTGGAACAGCAACACATACAAAATGCCCACAGCCATAATGAGCAGTGCCATACCAAAGATGGGATAGAAACGGCCAATAATCTTGTCGATGGGTAATATCGTTGCAAGCACATAATATATCAAAATAGCTATAAGCACAGCGAATACCTCCCAGCTCATAGTGCCGTGCATTGTTGTTTCGAGTGCGGGGCAGGGAATATTGGCGGCAATGAGCTCGGCAGGTTGCGACATAAACACCGCACCCACAAGCACCATAAGCAGCAGGGTTGCCACGCGCATAAACATCTTGGAACCGTTGCCCATATATTTACCTATAATCTCGGGCAAGCTCAGTCCGTTGTTCTTCAGCGATATCACTCCCGCCACAAAATCGTGCATTGCGCCCATAAATATACCACCCAATGTTATCCACAGGAATGCCACGGGGCCGTATGCCGCGCCAAGCAAAGCACCGAATATGGGGCCCAAGCCGGCAATGTTAAGCAATTGTATCAGGAATATCTTCCAGCGGGGCAGTGGCAGGTAATCCACTCCGTCGTAAAGGGTTTTTGCCGGTACGGGGTTCTTCTCGTTGACATCACACACACGCTCAAGGTATTTGCCGTATGTGAAGTAGGCTATCACAAGTGCAGCCAAACAAATTAAAAATGTAATCATCGTCTCTTATCTCTTTGTTTTATTATAGTCCTTCCAATATCTTTGCAGCCTCTTTGTTACCGGCATTGGCTGCTGTGCGGTAGAGGTCTTTTGCAAGCCCTTTGTCACGCTTCACACCTTGCCCGTTGTAATAATAGTCGGCCATTTGCTTGGTACCTATGTGGTTGCCCATTTGCGACAGGGCCTTTGCCCATCGATACGCCTCCTCGTAATTGCTAACCGACTGCTCGTAAAAAAGCATAAAGAGCATAGCCTGTTCCCACCCCTTCTCGGCTGCTGTTTTTATGTGGCTTATAGCCTCGGGGTTGGTTTTACCTGTATCGTTGGGGCCCGTCAGTAGCAAGCCATATTCATATTGCGCTTCGGCATTGCCGCTTTGTGCAGCCTCGGCAAGCAATGCGGTAGCCTCTTCCACGGCTGCTTCGTCATCTGTGCTCATTAGCTCTTTTGCTTTGTAAACCATTGCGCGGGGCTCTTTCTGCAGGCAGGCACGGCGCATCCAGGTGGCGGCAAGTTCGTCGTTCTGCTCGCAGCCAATGCCCTTTTTGTATAGCAAGGCAAGCTCATATTGCGCGCCGGGGTTGCCTTTGACGGCTGCGTTCTCAAAGAATTTCTTTGCCTGTTGCTCGTTCTTCTTGAGTCCTGTACCATTGAGGTAGCATTGTGCTATCTCGTTTACAGCAGGTGCGTAGTTGTATTTTGCGAGTTCGGCCCATATTGCAATGGCATTTTTGTAGCGTTGCTGGTTTTTGTAGGCTATTGCAATGTTGTACTGCTTGAGGCAGGCTCTCTCTACCTCGGGGTCCATCTTCTGCTCAAAATAGTCTTCGTCGCTTTCTCCATTGCTCTCGTTGCTTGCAGTGGCACTTGCCTGTAGCTTGCTCTGTTCGTTGATGCGTGTTGTCATTGTGGCATCGTTGCTGTAGAATGCCTGCCCGTCGCGGCCTGCAATATCCACCGTGAGCGTGCTGCACGAACAGCTGTTGTAGAACTCTATGTTTATAGAACCGTCGTTGCCGGTGGTCAGTTGCGGGTTCCACAAAATGGTGCGGCGGTGCTCCTTTTTGTCGGCGGCCGGTTTTGCCTTGCTGTAGTCGGGCGAGTAGAACTGCTTGCTCTCGTTGTAGCCCTGCAGGCTGGTGTAGCGTGTGGTGCCATATGTATTTGCAAGGTCGGGTACTATGCCTTGGTTCTCCTCTCCCTCCTTATATGGTATAAAGCAGGCAACGTAGTTGGGATGCTTGGGATCTGGTTGTTGCAGTGAGTAGAGGAATGTTTCGGGCAATGGGAAACCATCGACACCTTCGCGGTTCGATACATAGTGCTGTGAATAGAAACCTAAATAGAATTTCTGCAATGGTGCCTTGTTGTCGAGCACATTGGCATATCTTGTCCAGTTGGTATATGTATTCTCGAACTGCTCGCGGGTTTTTGCATCGCTCCTTATTACAAACTCCTTGAAGTTCATCATCTTATCGGCATCGGCCCTTCCGTGCAGGTATTCAAAATCGGGGGTGGGCACGCCATTGGAATCGTATGCGCCGCTCACCACCATAAACTGCACCCAGTAGGCCCAGTTGTAGTTGTGGCGCTTAATGACGCTGGTTACCACATCGGCTACGCTGAGCGAATATTTGTACTCATCGGGGATAGATGTGTTTGCGTTGCGCATATCGCTGCTGCTTGGCATATCCTTTATGACACTGAATGTATCCTTTACTGCCGCATATCTTGTATTTCCAATGTATTTTATATGCCCCGTGGGAATATCCTTGCTTGTGGTGCTGATGATACCCGATTGCGACACGGCGTTAAGCAGGTTGTACTTGGCTGCGGCACCGGCCTCTTCAATGTCGGCTGCGTGTGTAAATTCGCTCTCCATTTGTTTGAGTGTTTCTTTATACACCTCGTCTTTGTAGGTGTCAAAGTCGCGCAGATAGCTCACATCTTGTGCATACTCCCACTCGTCGAGGAAATTAAAGCGCATTTCGCTGTGTGGCGGGCGCGATTTTGCCTCCTTTTTGGCGTTGCTCACCACCTCCACCTGCGACAGCATAAACTCAAACGGGCTCAGCTGCACAAGGCTGCTGCCACCTTCTGCCTCATTCTCATCGGCGGGTGCACCGGTGTTGCGCTCCCAATAGTCGTACAAACGGAAATCGGGCGAGAAGTAGCGGTCGAGTGCAAATGCATATCTTATGTTGTCGTTCTGCTTCACCGTTATCTGTGGTTGCAGGGCTGCTATTCGTTTGCCGTAGAAATCTTTGGTTTCCACAATGAACTCGCCCACACTGTCGGTGCGGAAGGAGTATGACGAGGCCTCTTTTCCTTCATACGATATGAGCAACTGTGTGAGGTTGTCCTTGAGCGGAACCAGGCTCACCTCGTCTATGTTGCCAAGTGCCGAACCTCTGTTCTTTCTAAAAAGAGAACCTTTTATGGTTATACCGCGCTCTATGGGTTGTAGTTTGTCAAAACGCTCCTGTGTGAGCTTGCTCCAGTCGTACGATGTCCATCCGTTGGTGAGCATCACAAGGTCGAGCTGCTCTTTTCTCTTGCCGTTGTTCTTGTTGAAATATTGTGCGGCGTTGGGTATGTATCCCTTAAGCTCGGAGCCGAGCAGCAGGTATGTGTGTATGTTATAGTCCCACGATGTCTCCACGTTGCCTGCGGCATCGCTCACGGCAAGCGACAGATTGGCATTGGCGGGTATGGGCTTGCCGTCCTCGCGCGCGATGTTAAGTGTCACCTTCTCGTATGGCGCAAGCGACAACTCGTTTATGGCCTCGTTGTTTCCTTTAACGGTAAGTTTTATGGTGCTGCGGTCGCTCTTTTCGATGTTGTCGTGTTCTATGAAGAAACAGCGCTCGGCGAGCGGAATCTCGCCGCTGAATACAATGGCTTTGTTCACACCCTCGGGCAGTTCGCTCTTGTTCAGTGTGAATGTCTTGCTTTTTTCCGTGGGAGCAATCTTCTTGTAGTAGCCCATTGTGCCGCGGTACAATATACTGAAGGCATACTCCTCGCCCTCTGCTACGTTGTTCTCCACGGTGAAGTTTATCTCACCGCCGTTCTCTTGCACTGCAATGGTCACGCCCTCCTCCTCAACCTCGGGCAGTGTGAACTTAAACTCCTTGCGCACCTCCTTTTTGTTGGCTGCGGTAACGGTGGCGCTGTATTTAACACCCGCCTGCGGGGTTATCTCAAAGCTACCCTTGCCATAGTGTGTGGGTTTTGTAGTGAGCAGCGCAGCCTTGTCGGCATAAATGGTTATCTGCTCGTTGATGAATTCACCATCGTTTCCACGCAACTCGTATGCCACCTTGCTCTTGAGCCCTGCAACAAGATGTCCGCCCTCGGGGTAGAATTTCAACTCCACATCGGGCAGTTCCGAACTTATCCACTCGCCGTCGCGCATAAAGCCACGCTTGCGGTCGAGCATATTCTTGAAATCCCAGTTGTCGCCGTTCACTTTGTCGAAAATGGGGAACACGCGGCTGAAAACGGCATCCTTGCCCCAGTTGAGCATATATCGCGTGTATGCGCGCACCTCGTAGTAACCCGACAGCAGCAGCGGGTTCAGTTCAAAATCGCCCCGGCAGCAACCATTCTCGTCAATCTTGTATTTTTTTGTCTCCACGACATAGCCTTCGGGGGCAACCAGCTCCACATACAGCACCTTGCTTGGGGTGGTTATGCGGTCGTTTGTACCATAGCTTACATATGCCTTGAACCACATAGTCTCCCCTAAGTAGTATGCGCTGTTGTCGAAATGGAGGAACACGCGCTCCTGTTGCATAACACGCCCCACCTGCAAGGCTCGTTTGGCGGCATCGTCGTTTGTCATACGTCTTTCTGCATCCTCTTTGGGCTGTTGGGCTTGCAGCAGTGTGGTTGCAAGTGTGGCAAGTAGTATAAATATGGTACGTTTCATATCTTAGTTATATTGCAGTTGAAAAATTAAGACAAAGCCTGCCCGCGGGCAGGCTTTGTCGTGGGTTACTCCCTTATTATTTAACAGGGCTTATGCGCAATTTGTAGCTCATAGGCTGGTTGGGCACGCAGTAGATGGGCATAGTGCCTACATCGGCACCGCACGATGCGTTACCAATTCCGCGCATAAACGCATCGAGGTGAAGCACGGTGTAGGGGCGGGGTGTCAATTCCCACATATGCTGTCCGTCCATCAGGTCCTTGTCGGTGAACTGCAGTGCCGAGAATGATACCTTGCCCTCGGTCTCTATCTTTATACCCTCGCCCTTGTCGTTGGTGAGAGTGAGCTCACGCAATCCCTCGCGGTTGCCGGTACTCTGTGGCTTAACATAGCGCTCGGGCATCTCGGCAACGGTGGTTGTGTAGCGGCCCACCAATACACCGTCGATGCGGTCGTTGCTGTTCTCCCAAGGACCGTATGCATAGTAGTTTACATTGTGCAATGTGGAATCTATGCCGCATACAAGGCCTGCACGGCGCAACTCGGTGGTATGGGGGATGAACTTGGCATCCACATCTATGAATCCCTGAGGATAGATGGTGTAGTTAATCTCGGTATCGCAAAGCGAGCCCTTGCGGGTGGTCTTTACAACGGTGTTGCCATCCACGTTCTCCACGGTGCAGGTGCCTTTGGGCTCCAGGCCGTTCGATGTGTTTGGGAAACGGTCGTTCTCAATCCAGCGGTGGTTGTCGTAGAGGAAGCCCTCGCCTGCAGCAATAACCTCCTTGCCATTGAATGCAAGGTTGGTCATACGGCCTGTTTCGGGGTCGAATGTAACAGAAATCTTGCTGTTGCCTATCTTCACCTCGTGCAGTGCCGATGTCTGCATAAGAGCTTCGCCCTTGGGTGCCACGGCTGCCAAAGGAGCGCGCTCGGCAAGAGTGTATTGCTTTATGGCAACCTCGTGGCCGGCCTTTGCAAAGCGCTGTGCCTCACGGTGCATAACGCGCAGGTTAAGCATAGTTTCAATACCGTTCTCTTCGGCTTTCTCAATGGCGGCCTTCGACAGTTTCAGTTTCAATGTAACCTCCTCGCCATTAACCGCAGCGGGCAGGTTGCACTTTTTGCGGCTCACCACCTTGCCGTTCTTCACTACTTCATATACAAGATAGAACTCGTTAAGGTTTGTGAAGTTGTATGTGTTCTTAATTTTCACGGTAGCAGTGTTCTTCTTTTTGTCTATTCCCTCCAACGAGAACTTTATGAACTGGTGTGCAGCCTTCACCTCCTTGAGCTTGGCACTCTCGTGACGTGTGGCGGGGATGATACCGTTGCTGCAGAAGTTACCCTGGTGGGGGCCCGGGTAGTCGTATCCGGTGTGCAGGCGGTAGAGACTGTCCTTAATCTCCTGTGGGTCGTAGATTGCCTGGTCCACCCAGTCCCAAATGCAACCACCTATGCAGGAATTGGAGTTCTCAATGTGCTCCCAATACTCGCGCAGGTTACCTATGGCATTACCCATTGCGTGGGCATACTCGCATATGAACATAGGTTTATCAAGGTTGTTGGTGTACTGGCGCATCCAAGCCTGGCCGGGGTACATCTTCGAATAGAAATCGGAGAAACGGCCACCGCCATAGCTGCCGTTGCTGCGGGTGCCTTCATAGTGAACGGGGCGGTTGTCGAGTTTGTAGGCTGCGTCGTAACAGGGACCGAAGTTGTTACCGTTACCGGCCTCG
This sequence comes from Bacteroidaceae bacterium, assembly GCA_017536765.1. Taxonomy (GTDB): domain Bacteria; phylum Bacteroidota; class Bacteroidia; order Bacteroidales; family Bacteroidaceae; genus HGM04593. The sequence continues at coordinate 29,420 of JAFXGV010000002.1, read as the reverse complement.
TTACCCAAGCTCCACATAATAACGCTGGGGTGATTACGGTCGCGCAACACCATACGGTCTATGCGATCGACAAACGAAGGAATCCAAGACTCGCGGTCCGAAATGCTCTGGTTGGCGTGGTCCTCCAAGTCGGCCTCGTCGCAGCAGTAAAGTCCATAGTAGTCGAACATTGCATACATACGTGCAGCGTTGGGGTAGTGGCTGGTACGTATGGTGTTTATGTTGTTCTGCTTCATAAGAAGAACATCTTGCAGCATCGATTCGGTTGTTACGGCACGGCCATACAAGGGGTGGGTGTCGTGGCGGTTCACGCCCTTGAAGAATACGCGCTCGCCGTTGATGTAAACAATGGAGTTCTTTATCTCAATGTCGCGGAAACCATATTTTGTTGAGAATGCCATCTCCTCGTTGCCCTGCTCGTCCATCTGCACCACGCGCAATGTGTAGAGGTTAGGTTTTTCGGCGCTCCAAAGTTCAATGTCGTTTACTTGCAGTGTGGCAGAAACCTCGGGTGCGGCAATCTTGGCTTTCATCGCCTGTTTGATGGTCTCTGTGGCAACCATATTGCCTGCGGTGTCGTAGAGAGAAACCTTGAACTGCTTGCCTTCGGGGCAGAAGTCGCGGTTGTCAATGGTGAGTTGTACATTCACAGTGGCGCTTTTGCGGCCGTTTGTGAGTGTGCTTGTGATGTAGTGGTCGCGCACGGCGGTTTTGGGCACGTTGTAGAGATATACATCGCGGAAGATACCGCTCATACGGAACATATCCTGGCACTCAAGGTAAGAGCCGTCGCACCAGCGGAACACCTGCACGGCTATCTTGTTCTCGCCTTTTTTCAGGAAATTGGTAAGGTCGAACTCTGCAACATTGTTCGAGCCTTGTGTGTAGCCCACATACTCGCCATTGAGCCATACAAAGGCTGCCGAATAGATACCGCCAAAGTGTATGAATGTGCGGCGGCCGTCCCAGTTCTCGGGCACCTCGAATGTGCGTACGTATGAACCCACGGGGTTAATGCCGTAGTTCTTGCCACCGTCGTTGTAGCCGGGGCGTGCCTTGATGAACGGGGGAGTGTTTGAGTGGGGGTACTCCACGTTGTTGTAGATGGGCTTGTCATATCCCTGCATCTCCCAGTTCGAGGGTACGGGAATCTCGTCCCAATTGCTCACGTCAAAACCCTCCTCAAAGAATGTCAACGGGCGCTGCGAGGGCTCCGATACGAGGTTGAATTTCCAAGTGCCGTTGAGGCTCTGGAAACGGCTGTTCACAGGCACGGTCCAGGGAGTGGCGTAATATGCGGCATCGGCAAGCATTGCAGCCTCGTTGTCGTAAGGCATATATGTGGCGTGTCCGCGCTCCTTGTTCTCCTCGAAGCGTGTCTCGTCCTCCCAGTAGGGCGACTCAATCTTCGGCTTTTCCACCTGCTCGAATGTGAACCAGGAGTTCTTGTCGTTGGCATCGTATGCAACCAATTTCATCTGTCCGTCGATGAGTGTGTACATCTTGTCGGCTTTGCCTTTTGAAATAATTTGGTATGTACCTTTGTTGCCCTTTACAGGCTCGAATGTGAATTTCGCATTGTTCCATATACCTACAACGGCAGGCCACTGCAACAGGTAGTCGATGGATGCGTTGCCGCCGCCATCGTCGAAATTTTGGCCGTAGAAGGCGTTCTCTACCGCGAAGGTGAAGAGGTCTATGGTCTTTATGCTCCAGTATTGTCCGCGGTTGGCTGCATCAACCTCCTCGCTCACAATGCGTGCGTTGTTCTCGCCCGAGTCGCCGTTGCCAAGCACCTTGCTGTCGGCGGCAGAGCGTATGTAGTATGTGAGGTCGTCATCGAATCCTGCAAATTCCGATTCTTCAATGGTGAATTTAGCGGCGGGGTTGCCCATAGCTTTCTCTTTGGCAATGAGACCTATACTGCCATCTTTCTCCTTAACCGCAGCAAATGTGGGGCTGTTGGTGGGAATGAGAAGCCCGTCTTCGTATATCCACAACTGCGCCTCGTCGGAACCATTGTTCTCGCCAAGCTCCACCTTGTCGCCGGCGGCACGCATAGCGTTGTTGGTTACGGGGTTGATGATGCGCCAGCTGCCCGAAAGCTCCGAAAGCTTCCAATACTGGGCGGCGTTGCGCTCCTCGTAGTCGGTTGTTCCCACTTTGTTGCCCTTTTTCTCGGTGACAACATTGTTCTTTTTACCTTGTGTGTAAACGTGGTACAGTTTTCCTTTGTCGAACTGCACCTGTGCAAAGCTGCCCATTGTGGCAAACAGCGCCACTATTGCGAGCAACATACTGCGGTTGATGAGTTTTGGCATAGTATTATGATTTAAGTCCTAAAATTATTCGCGTTTAATTGCAAAAATAGCCAAAAAACATTAATATCCCAAGATTATAGTATTTATATTATAAGATTAAGAAATTATAATGTTTTTAACTTGTTTGGTAGCGTGTTTCTCTTTAATTTTGTTGCAAAATTATTAAACGTTTCTTAGCTTGTTGCTATGCAAGGTTTGCAATTTGTTTGCAGTTATGAGTAAAAACAGGCTTTTATATACCGATTTGTCGCTTATTCCTCTGTTTGTGGCGATATCTTTTACGGGTGTGGTGTTGCACGTCGCCCCTTTTACCACCCACGATGAGTGGCATAATTGGGCTGTGGCGCATATTGTGGCAGGGGCGTTGTTCCTTATTGCCGGTATAATTCATATAAAGCAGCATTGGTTATGGTACAAAGCGCTTGTAAAGGGGTTTAGGAATAAAAGCTATATAACCATTGCTCTCTCATTCTTGTTTCTTTTTGAGGTGGTTACAGGAATACTATTGCTGACCGTGGTGGAGGGTGGTGGCAGCAACATTGGCTATTGGCATGATATCATTGGCTTGGCTATGCTTATTGTTGGTTTATGGCACATTCTACAACGCCTCAAGATTCTTACCGGATGGCTTAAATAGGACTATTCATAACGCAAGCAGCCCATCCCGCAAAGGAAGGGCTGCTTGCGTTATGGTGTATATATTATTTACCAAATTTTCCACCCATTTTAGGGCCCATCTTGGCACCGTTCTTGGCACCGCCGCCGCCACCTGCGGCAAATATGTTCTCGCCATAGTTCACGGCCTTGAAACCGGCATCCTGCTTGCGGCGGAAGGCTATCTCTATCAGTTTGTCAACCAATGTACCGAAATTGTAGCCGCTGTACTCCCATAGGTAGAATGACAGCGAGCCGGGGATTGTGTTTATCTCGTTTACAAAAATTTCATCGGTAGCCTCGTCTATAATAAAGTCTATGCGGGCCACACCGTCGCACGAAAGGGCGCGGAATGTGTCGCAGGCGGCCTTTTGTATGAAGTCGGTGCTCTCCTTGGGCAGGTTGGCGGGAATCTCGCGCACTGTCGATTGCATTCCCTGGCTCTGCTTGCCACCACCGTTCATATATTTATCTTGGTACGAGAGTATCTCGCCACTGCGCACCGGTACCTCGCACACCGAGGGTTCGCACTCGTAGTAGTTGCCAAGCACAGCACAGTTCACCTCCTTTAGTTTTTGTACATATTTTTCAATAATTATGCGGCTGGTGAAAGATATTGCATAATCCACGGCGTCTAAAAACTCCTCACGGTTGTGTGCGGCGCGTATGCCCACGCTGGAACCACTGTTGGCGGGCTTTACAATCACGGGGTAGCCCAGTTTCTCTTCAACCATTGCCACCGTGGCCTCCTGCTTGTCGCTCCACTCCTTGTCGCTGAACCAACAATAGTCTATCACGGGTATTCCGCACTCCTTGAGAATCATTTTCATTGTGATTTTGTCCATACCGTTGGCCGATGCAAGGGTGTTGCAGCCGGTGTAGGGTATGCCCGAAAACTCCATAACACCCTGGAATGTGCCATCCTCGCAATTTGTGCCGTGCAGAGCGGGCAGAATAACATCCAATTTAGTAACCACCGCCTTTTGGAAAAATCCTTTGTCGCAGCGGTAGAGATTGGTGTCGCCATAGATGGGGCGCATATAAACCTCCTCGCACATAGCCAGCAGTTTCTTTGTGTCGCGGTAGTTGGCTACGTTAAACAGCGCGTCGCCTGTGTACCATTTACCTGTTTTTGTAATGTATATGGGGGTAATGTCATATTTCCCTCTGTCCATTGCCGCCATTGCCTGGTTGGCTGTGATTACTGAAATCTCGTTCTCGACGGAACGGCCGCCAAAAACTACTCCTACATTTATTTTCATTGTCGTTGTGTATGTTAATTTGTAATTCTATCCTGTTAAATGTTTATTTGAAATTATCGGGTAAATCGTTTTCGTAAAGCACCACATCGCCGGCCTTCAGTATAGTGGCAAGGTGTGCGTGTGCTTGGTACAGCGAGTCGGCAAGGAAATAGCGGTCAGGGCTCATACCTCCCTTGTCTATGCCCTGTTTTATGGCCTCGCGGTTGGTCCGATTCACCACAATTGCATAGTCGGCACAGCGGGCAATGCCCTCGCCAAGCCCTTGGTTGGCCTCGGCCTGCTTTGCGCCCATCTCCACAAATCCCGGGGTGATGATTATGCGTTTGTTCCCCTCACCCACGGCAAAATTGTGCAAAACCTCAAGTGCCATTTTGGCGCCCTGCGGGTTGGAATTGTATGCATCGTCGAGCACGGTAATGCCGCCCGAATTGCGCATCGACAGGCGGTGCTCCACGGGTTGCAGGCGTGCTATGGCGTTCTTCTGCTTTTGCAGGGGTACCTGCAGGTGGTTGGCAACGGCAATGGCTCCCAATATGTTCAGCAGGTTGCCCTCGCCCAAAAGACGGCTGCTGTATGCCTCCTCGCCTTGCGCGGTGGTTAGTTTGAACGAAAGACCGTTTGCGCCATACTGCACCTCGCTTGTGCGGTAGTCGGCAGTGTCGTCGGTGCCATATTTTATTACCCTGCAAGGGCTTGTTATCTTGCTGTAGCTCTTTATGTAGGGCGAGTCGGTGTTTATCACTCCAAGCCCTGTGGCGGGCAGTGAGTTTATGAGTTCGAATTTTGTATCCTGAATATTCTCCACACTCTTGAAGGTTTCCAGATGCATCTCGCCCACCGCCGTTACAATACCTATTGTGGGGTGTACAAGGTCGCATATCTCCTTTATGTCGTTCCGCTGCTTGGCGCCCATCTCCACAATGAACACCTGGTGATATGGGCGCAACTGTTCGCGTATGGTGCGTATGACACCCAACAGGGTGTTGAAGTTGCCGGGAGTGACAAGCACGTTGTATTTCTCGGCAAGTATGCTTGCAAGGTAGTTCTTAGTGCTTGTCTTGCCAAAACTGCCTGTGACGCCTATTATAACAAGGTTTTTATTGCTCTCTATAATTCTCTTTGCATCGTTGTAGTAGCCGCGGTTTATCGCCTTTTCTATGGGTGTGTTTACAAAATTGGCCCCAAGCATCACTGCATCCGACAGCAAAATGAGCAGGGCGGCGGTTGTGGTTGCGTATGCGGGTGAGAGCACTGCTGCGGTTGCCACCATAGCCGCAAAAAGCAGCAGAGTGGTGGTGTATAGTCTTTTTACCCGGTTGGTAAATACCAATGGGGTTTTCTGTGCCTCCTTTTTACCTGTTTTGCTCCTTACCGACGCAAATACAATGGTGGCGGCTGTTCCCAAGGCTGCATACATAGGGTGGGGTATTAGTGAAAAGGCGACGATTGCAATTGCAAAAGCGCGGTTCCCGCCCCAAATATTTCCTTGTCCTAACCAACGCAAGTAGCGGCTGTAGTAGTAAGAATTCAGCTGGAACATATGAATATCGTGCTTTGCCGATATTACTCCAAAATATATTGCGCATAGCAGCAGCGCTACGAGTGTATATATGCTCATAATCTTATGCTATCTTGAAAAAACTTTTCATTACCTGTGTAAAAAGCCCCTGATTCTCGAGGAACGAAAAATGGCCTGTGCCGTGTGCTATTACCAGCCCTGCATCGGGAATCTGTTTCTCCATTGTCTTTGCATCGGACAGCGGGGTGGCGGTGTCCATATTGCCCCAAAAGAGCAGTGTGGGTGCCGCTATCTTTGGCAACAGGTGGGTGAGGTCCTCGTTTACCACCTTCGACAGTATGGCACGCATCTTGGGCGATGCGTTGTTGTAGTCGGCCGAGCCTGCCCCTTTACGGCGTTTTTCAATTACGGCATCGGCTGTTTTCTTTGGCAGGAATGTGTAACACAGCCATTTGAGCGCTTTGAAGGTATATACCTTGTAATAGTACTTCAACGGTCGCTTGGGTTTTATGCCGGCGGCATCCACAAGCACCACGCGGCTCACTCGGTTGCGCGATGCATATATGATGCTTATGCGCCCGCCGAACGAGTGCCCCACAAGGGCGGGGCTTTGCAGGTCGTTATCCTTTACAAACTGCTCCACCATACGGGTGTATTCCTCCGTGCCCCACACCGTTTGCGGCTCCTGCGATGCACCGAAGCCGGGAAAATCGAAATTATATACCCTGTATTGCGTGGCAAGCACAGCCTGCAGGTGCTTGAAAATCTCGTTGCTGCAACCCCAGCCGTGGAGCAGCAGCACGGGAGCACCCTCGCCTGCAACCTCTATGTTTATGTCTATGTCGTCGTATCTGTATCTCATTTTATGCCTATTGCCACCCTTTTGGCGGCAAAACGATTTTCTCCCGCGAAGATAATGAATATTATTTAGATACTTGTTTTTATTTTTACAAATAATCGGATATGTACACAAAAAGTGGTTACGCCGCGGCGTAACCACTTTTTGTGTTATTGTTGCTCAACTTGTTTAGAATTTCACGCAGTTGAGGTTCTTGTCGACAATCACACCATCTGTGGCTTTGAGGTTGAATTTTACGTTCTTCTTGGCCTTGAGTGTGATGGTTGCAATATCAATGTCTCCGTTTAGCATAGGCTGGTCGGCTACATTCACGAATGTGGGGTAAACAACTGTGTTGCCATTACCGTGCATACGGTTCTTGGTATAGTTGTTCATATTGGCTGTGTTCATAGCCTTAACCGTTACATACTCGTACTCGTCGCTGTCGTAGGGGATTGCAAGGCCCAGTGCGTTTACATTGGCCAGGGCCCGGCCTTTGATTGTAATGACAACCTCCTCGCCGGCCTTGTAGTTCTTCTTGTCGGCCGCAATGGTTATTGTGCCTGCAACCCCCTGTGCCGGGTCGGCATACGCACCATCCTCAATACGTGTGGCTGCCACGGAGATGTCGTATGCATCGATGAGCCCGTTCTCGTTAATATCGCCTATGCTCACATATTCAAAGTCGCTGTCGCTGCTACGCAAACCTGTGTAGTTCATATACGATGTGAGGTCGTTTTCATCCACTTTCTTGTCCTTGTTTATGTCGCCTGATAGGAATGACTCGCTGCCGGGCACCTTGAAGATATACATTTCGCGGCCCGAGCCAAAGTTGCCAACAGCCTCGCTCACGTGAATCTTTACAAAGCGTGCTTTGGGGTTGCCGTCGAATGTAAACACTTTGGTGTCGGGTGTGCGCTCCCAGCTTACGGCAACAGGCTCGCTCCACACCTCTTTGTTTGTGCTGTAACTAATCTCTGCTTTGGTAATGGTTCCATTGCCGCCATCCTCACGGCCAAGATAATGCAACTTGTCGAGGGTGCTCATACCATTGAGGTCGATAATCATATCGAAGGGAACAGAACTCTCGCCATACACCGTGTGCCATATGTTACCCTCCTCGAAGTCGAACAGGCGGTTGGGGCCCTGCCCGCCTTGATTACGGCAGGTTGTTGTTGCCGAAAGGCCTGTGAGTGCCCACTCGAGCGGGTTGCTCTTTGTGGTGCACTCTATTGAGGCCCACTCCGATGTTCCACTGTTGTTCACGGCACGCACATTGAATTTGTACGTTGTTTCGGGTTTCAAATCTTCGAATAGCAGTTCGCAGTTCTTTATGGTGGTGTATGTGCGGCCTTCGAACTCTATTTCATAGTAGTCGGCATTGGCAACCTCGTTCCAGCTCGGTGTTATGGTGTATGCCTGGCAATTCTCGTCGGTTACCACGGGCTTGGGAGTCTCTAATGCGCCCTCTTTGGCAAGGTGGCTGTTGGCGGGGTTGAATATGTACCCCTTGAGTGTGACTGTCGTGGCTGCTGCCGTTACGTCGCTCTTTGCCAGTTTAACCATTATCACCGGGTTTTTGATGATTTCCACTTTGGCAAAATCGCTGCCCTCTGTGGCAAAACGGTTTAGGTTGGGGGCCGCATCGTAGAAATAGACATTCTCGCCCTTGTCGAAATCCTCTATGTTGTTTACTTTGGTGAGTTTTACTCTCTTTTTGCCCACTTTGGCAGTAACGCTTTTGGGTGCTTCGCTCACGTTTATTTTGAAGATTGTTGTTTTCTCCTTTACAAAACCGTCGAAACCGCCCTTTGTGGGCTCTATGGTGATGGTGGCATTGCCCTTTGCATCGCAAGCCTGCTTTATGACGGTTTCTGTGCAATGGCCGGCACGGTAGAGCTCTGTTGTGCCATCGTCGTCATACTCGGTGAATGAACCCTCACCTGCGGGATAAACCTCATACATACGCAGGCTCTTATCCACCTGTACAGGGGTATTGTGGGGTGTTGTAACGGGGATAATTGCTCCGGCCTTTACAAACAAGGGGAGTTTCCACAAGGGGGCATCGAAGTTGTTTACGATGCAATTACCATTGTACTTTTCACCTGTAAAGTAATCTATCCACTCGCCCTCGGGCAGGTATATTCCATTGCGTATATCGTTGCCCTCCTTGTCCATTGCAGTCTCTTGGTATATGGGTGCTACAAGGAAATATGGGCCATACATAAACTGGTAGCGGGTTGCGCTGCCAAGTGTGTAGTCGTTGGGGTAGTCGAGGAACATTGCGCGAATCATAGGCTTGCCATTGATGGCTTCGCGCGCAATTGTGTATGCATAGGGCATAATCTCGGCCTTAATCTTCAGATATGTGCGGTTGATTGATGTTGCAGGCTCGCCAAATACGTGAGGGTATTTCTGGCTTGAACCCCAACCGTCCATATTAAGCATCATAGGCGTGAATGTTTTCCACTGGTAGTCGCGCACATTTACGGGTGTGTTTTTACCACCGAATATTCCGTCCATATCCGATGAGATATTGGGCTGGCCTGCAAGGCCCGAACCGATGTATGTGGGTATGTGGAATCGTATGTACTCCCACTCGCCGCCGCTCTGGTCACCTGTCCATATGCCTGCATAGCGCTGTGTGCCGGCCCAGCCGTCGAGCGAAATGATGAAGGGGCGTGCGTTGTTTCCGTAGTATGTCATAATTTGTGCAACATCTGTTACACCGTTGAGGCCGAACGAGTATCCGGCGCCCACCCAGGCAACGTCTGTCTTGAGAACACGAACACCTGCATCGCGTACCTCCTTAATAATGTCGCGCTGCAAAAGAGCGTGAACGCCCTCGCGGGGGTATAGGTTCGACTCGGTCCACAAACCAATCTCCACGCCCTTTGCACGGGCATAGTCGCCAAACTCTTTAAGGTTTTGTATGTTGCCGTCGATAGTCTCGGTCTGGCCATAACCGGCACCGTAACCGTCATTTGGCAGAATCCAGCCAAGTGGCATATCGTGAGCTTCGTAGCGGTCTATAACGGCACGTGCCGAAAACTGGTACTGCTCCTTGCCGAACTCGCCGTTGAGCGACTCCTTGATACCGCCGTTGTCGGTCTGGCTCTCGGTATAGCGTTTGCCATCCTCGTATAAAAAGCCGCCGCCCTGTGTGTTCTCCTTCCAATAGTCGCGGTTGTATGCATTGAGGTGTCCCTCATAGAAACCGAACTTGGGGATAAGCACAGGCTCGCCGGTAAGCTGGTAGAAATCGTTCAAAAGGGCTATGCCGCATTCGTTAACCATAAAGAATACATCGAGGTAGTCGGTTTCGTGCATAAGGGTTACCTTGCCCTCCTGGGTCGCTGCAAAGTCGTATGCGCCTTTCTTGAATGTGTGCCACATAAAGCCATAGCCGCCTGTGGACCAGAAGAAGGGGGTGGGCGATGCTACGCCACCGTCGGTCCAGCTGTTCTGGTTCTCTATGGCTATTACGTTGCCTTTGTGCGAGAAACGGCCGTTCTGCACACCGCCGCCATAGTAGTATTCTTCGGGGTTGGCCTTTAGAGTGATGGTGGTCTTTGTGTTCTTGAACTGCACGGGGGCAATCTCTTCAAATGCCACCTTGCTTGTCGCAAGGTCCTTTACCTTCATTGTGCCGCTCTTCTTGCATATCGCAATTTCAATTTTTGCAGTGGCGATGGTATAGCACCCGTCACTCTCGCCCACCTCAACCTTTGAAACCTCTCTGCGGGGGTTGTCGACAAGAATCTTGGCTTCAGGTGTTGCTGCGGGGTCGCGCAGAATGCCACCGTTGTTGTCGCGGAACATACGGAAGATGTTCTCACCGTAAAAATCGAGTGTCACTCGCTGTTTGTTGCTCAAATTGAGCTCCACTGTGGTGGGGTTGATTTTTACCACTTTGGCTACTGCATCGCCGTCGCTTGTGGGCGTGGCTTGCACTTGAACGCCTTGTGTAAAAAGCATTAAGATTGCAAGAGCAAATGTCTTGAATCCTCTTTTTGCAATGTTCATAGTAATTAAAGATTTATAGTACGATTTGTTTATATTTTTACGCTATGGCATATTACTCCATATAAAGTGCAAAAATATTAAAAATTTGTGATTTGATGAATTTATTTTCTTAAATTAACGATTATTATTAGTCTATTTTTTTAGTCTGATTCTAATCTTCCATTATTTTTTATAATTATAATATTTTGAGCTATCTTCGCTCTGTTTTTGTCGAATTGTATAAAAATATGATATATCCCCGTAATTTCGAGAATAAGATAGAGTTCGATGCGGTGCGCCGTATGCTCAAAGAACATTGCCTTTGCAGCCTTGGCCGCGAGAGGGTGGATGATATGTTCTTTATGACCGACTTTGATGCCGTCTGCACCCGCCTTGCCGAAACCGAGGAGTTTGTGCGTATATTGCAGGTGGAGCAGGGCTTCCCGTCCGATTTTTACTTTGACGTGCGCGAACCGTTGCAGCGCATACGCATCGAAGGTATGTATATGAGCGCCGACGAACTGTTTGCGCTGCGCCGCTCGCTCGACACCATAGGGCGCATACTGTCGCTCTTGCGCAAGCAGGGTGGTGATGGCGAAAATGCCACCGATGACAACCCGCTATACCCGTCGCTCCGCCGTCTGGCAGGCGATGTGGAGGCCTTCCCTGCCATAATACGCAGCATAGACAGCATAATAGACAAGTTCGGCGCAGTAAAGGATAGCGCCTCACCCGCACTTGCCCGCATACGTGGCGAGCTTGTGCGCACATCGGGCAGCATCTCACGTACTCTCAATACGATATTGCGCCGCGCACAGGCCGATGGCCTTGTGGAAAAGGATGCTGCGCCCACTTTCCGCGACGGCCGCCTGGTAATCCCGGTGGCACCCGCCCTAAAACGCAAGATGGGTGGTATAGTGCACGACGAGTCGGCAAGTGGAAAAACCGTATTCATCGAGCCGGCCGAGGTGGTTGAGGCCAACAACCGCATACGCGAACTGGAGGCCGAGGAGAAGCGCGAGGTCATTGCCATTCTTACAGCCTTTTCGGCCGAACTGCGCCCGTCGGTACCATCGCTTATGCAGGCATACGGTTTCCTGGGCGAGATGGATTTCATTCGTGCAAAGGCAGAACTTGCAATAAGTTTTAACGCCATAAAACCTATATTGGAAAACAGACCAATGATGGACTGGGGTGCGGCAGTTCACCCACTGCTCGAAATATCATTGCGTAAGCACGGCCGTCGTATGTCGCCCCTCGATATCGAACTCGACGGCGAGCGTCGCATATTGCTCATTTCGGGCCCCAACGCAGGTGGCAAATCGGTGTGCCTTAAAACAGCCGGCCTGCTGCAATATATGTTGCAATGCGGTATGCTTGTGCCGCTGCACGAACGCAGCCGTGCGGGGCTTTTCAAAAATCTGTTTATAGACATTGGCGACGAGCAGAGCATAGAGGACGACCTCAGTACCTATTCGAGCCATCTGCTCAATATGAAATTCACTCTTAAAAATTGCGACAGCGCCTCGCTCATACTCATAGACGAATTTGGCAGCGGCACCGAGCCGCTCATAGGCGCTGCCATAGCCGAAGCGCTGCTCAAACGCTTCAACAACCGCGGTGCATACGGCATAATAACCACCCATTACCAGAATCTCAAACATTTTGCCGATTCCACCGTGGGTGTGGTAAACGGCGCTATGCTGTACGACCGTGGCGAGATGCGCCCCCTTTTCCAGTTGCAGATAGGCAACCCCGGCAGCTCATTTGCCGTGGAGATAGCGCGCAAGATAGGCCTGCCCGAGGAGGTTATAGCCGATGCATCGGAGATTGTGGGCAGCGACTACATACGTTCCGACAAATATTTGCAGGATATTGTGCGCGACAAACGCTATTGGGAAACCAAGCGCAAGAACGTGCACCAGAAGGAGAAGGAACTCGATGAGATGCTGGGCAAGGTTCAGGAGTCGTCCGACGAACTCAAAAAGAGCCGCAAGCAGATACTCAAGGATGCCCGCGAAGAGGCCGAGCAACTGCTGCGCAGCGCCAATGCCAAGATTGAAAACACCATACGCAGCATAGTGGAGGCAAAGGCCGAAAAGGAGAAAACACGTAGGGCCCGTCAGGAATTACGCGATTTCAGCAAGGAGATAGAGGAACTTGCCAAGCAGCAGCAACAGGTGAAGACCGACCGGGAAATGGCCCGTATTCTCGCGCGCCAGGAGCGTAAAAAGGGCGGTAAAAAGGAGAAAACCGGCCCCGCGCAACAGCAAGCCGCGCAACCCGGAAAAGAGAAGCCCGCATTGCAGCCCGGTATGTATGTGCGCATAGAGGGCCAGCAGGCCGTGGGCGAGATTCTTTCAATAAATAAGGCGGGTGCCGTGGTGCGTTTCGGTGCCATAAAATCCACCGTTTCCATCGAACGTTTGCGCCCTGCCGATGCCCCCAAGGAGGAGGTGCGCAAGGTGTCGTTCCTCACTACCGAAACACAGCAACAGTTGCACGACAAACGCTTGAATTTCAAATCGGACATAGACATACGCGGTATGCGTGGCGATGAGGCTGTGCAGGCTGTAACTTACTTCCTCGACGATGCCGTGGTGTGCAACGTGCATCAGTTGCGCGTGCTTCACGGCACGGGTAACGGCATTCTGCGCACCCTTGTGCGGCAGTATTTGAGCACGGTGCCTTTTGTGCGCTCTTTCCACGACGAGCACGTGCAGTTTGGTGGTGCAGGTATCACGGTGATAGAACTCGACAAATAACCAAAAAAGCGGCAAATGCCGCTTTTTTGGTTATTTGTCGTTCAACAGGAACTTTACATTAACATTTACCGTGTAGGTTATTTTCCCTATCTCTATTTGCGGGCCGCCATCTGCAATATCATCAATATTCACCTCTGATAGCATTGTGTTGCGTGCCTTGTAGAGGCGTGGCTGGGCGTTGCCGCTTGAATATTTGTTTGAGTTTATGCTCAGTGCCGTGCCTATGCTTTGCCCTATTGCCGCAGCAAGGTTGGCAGCCTCCTCTTTGGCGCTTTTCATTGCTTTTGCTCCAAGCTCCCTGTATATCTCATCCTCCTTGCTGTAGTTGGTGCGCACAAGCTGTATGTTGGTTATTCCCTCGGCCTCGAGGGCGGCAATAACCTTCTGCATTGTGGCAGCGCTGCCAAGTTTAAGCATATATGTGGCGCTGGTGCGCGGGGTGATGTTGCGCTTGAACGTGGAGTAGGTTATTTCGCTGCCCATATAGTTGAGCGAGAGAGTCTCCTCTACATTTATGCCAAGAGCCTCCAATCTGTTTATCATTGTCCGTTGCAGCTCCTCCACGCTCTTTTTCCCTTTGTTCTCCTTTTCGTTGACGGTGATGCTTATGTATAGCTCGTCGGGGGTTACCTTCTGCTCGCAGGTGGAGTTCTGCATTATGTATGGGCGCTCATCGGCCTGTGCAAATGCGCTCAGTGGCGCGGCCATTATTGCAATGAGTGCAAATCTCAAAATTCTTTTCATAATTGTTGCTGTTTTTTTGTTATGCTTGCAATTTTATGCTTTTGAAATAAAACAAACAAATGGCGCAACCCTTTTCTGCGGATTTTTAACACCATTTGTCTGTTTACCTGCCTATTTTAATATTATTAAATACTCTATGATAGCATGGTTGTTTATGCCACGCTTATACATTGCGCGTGGCGCGTTTTCTGTATTCCAGCGGTGATTGCCCCGTCTTCTTTTTGAAGAATGTGGAGAATTGCCCCAGGCACTCAAAATGCAGTTGTTCGGCTATGAGGGCTATACTCATATTGGTGGAGTAGAGCAGTTCCTTTGCCTTCACAAGTTTGAGCTCCTGGCGATACTGCCCCGGCGATATGCCGCAGGCACGTTTGAACTCCCTGCGGAAAAGCGAGTAGCTTATGTTGAGCGAGGCGGCAATCTCCTCGAGCGAGTGGCTTCCGCTCATATCCTCCTTTATAATGGCCTTTGCCTGGCTTATGATGCGTGTCATAAAACTATCGCCAAACGAGTGGTTGATGTTTTCGTAATACACCCGGCCTATGAGCGAAAAGGCAAGACCTGCGGCCATCTGCTGGTAGCCCTTTCGTTCGCTGCTCACAATCTCTAATATCTGGTGATAGGTGTTTGTTATCCTCTCGTCCACGCCCACGCGGAAAACGCAATTCTTGAATGTGAAAAAGCCCGCCTTTATCTTGTCGTCGATGATACTGCCGTTGAATCCTATCCAGTGGATGTTCCAACCGCTTTCGCAGTCGGGGGCAAAAGAGTGCCACTCGCCGGGGAAGAGCATAAACATTGTGCCGGCCTCAATCTTTGTTCTGGAACAGGATGCACTCTCGAAATAACCACCGCCGCGTGTTATGTAAACAAGTTGGTATTCATTGAGCACCCGTCGCCCCTCGTCGTTGAATTTATATCCGTCGGGCAGTTCTGCCTGGGAGTGTCCCTCACCTGCATCTATGTGCCTGAATCCCACTGTGGTTACAGCCAGGCCCCACGACTTGTCCCTGGGCGATATTTGCAGATATTTGAACTGCTCTATTCTCTCTTTTTTCTCAGTTGTTGTCTCTTCTTTCATTTTGTAGTAAATGCAGTGTTGTATAGTAGTGTATATGACAAAGAAAATAAAAAAAGTTTATATCTTGTTCATAAGTGCAATGTTTTTTTGAAAAAAGTTAAAAAAGAAAAATGTACACATATTCATCCCTTTATCCTTATATATAATAATGCGGTGCAGTAGCCACTTTGCCTGCAAACATTTCTTTTGCTTTGTTTGTTTCTCTCTCTGTAAACTTTCAAACAAATAAAATTATGAAAAAACTTTTAAAGGCAACAATGGTTTTTGTTTGCGCGTGCCTCACAGGCTCGGCCGTTTGCGCACAGGAGTGGGTGAAACCCGGTGATGAACCCGTTTCGCTTATCTGCATCAGTGAGACTATTAACGAAGCTCCCGATGTGGTGGAGATTTTCCAGACAACGCAGAGTAGCTATTACCACAATCCGCGTGCTCCGCGTTTTGTACTTGTCGACCAGCAGGGCAAGTGGGGCTTGGGTATAGGCGGTTACCTGCAAACCACGTTTGAGTACGATTTTGGCGGCTCGGTGGATAATGTCGACTTCTTGCCCTCGGCAATAGACAGGAGTGGTGTTTCGTCGAGCCAGTATCAGATGGATATGACAACCTCTACCATCTTTATGAAACTTGTAGGGCGCAGCAAGGTGCTTGGCGATTTCTATGTGTTTACGTCGGGTAACTGGCGCGGCAGCGGCGACAATTTCCGTCTTCACAATATGTATATGAGCACCAAGTACCTCACACTCGGTTACACAACCGGTGCTTTTATGGACCTTGAGGCCTGCCCCGTTACCGTAGATTACGGTGGCCCCTGCGGTATGGCTTTCTATCGCACCACGCAGTTGCGCTTGAAGTACGCTTTCGATTGGGGCTTGTCTATGGGTATGGGTATCGAGGCTTCCAAGCCTGTGGGTACCAACACCGAATATTCCAACATCACAAGCCAGCGTATGCCTAATATCCCCGTATATGTGCAGTATGCATTCAACGATAACAACCACATTCGTGTAGCAGGTGTGGTGCGCAACCTTTCGTATCGCAATAATGTAACAAACGACAAGCATAACAAATATGCCTGGGGCGCACAGGTGAGCCTTTTGGGTACACTGGGCAAATTGCAGCTGAAGGGCCAGTTTACAATGGGTAAGGGTATAGGTTCATACATAAACGATATATCCAATGTGGGTGTCGACCTTGTTCCCGCAGCCGAAAACGGCCGTATGACTATGTTGCGCTCCGAGGCTTGGTATGTGGGCTTGCAATATAACGTAAGTTCAAAATTCTTTGCCACCGCCACATACAGCCAAACAGCCCTTCACTCCAACAGCGGCTATGCCGAGGCTTATCCCGAATCGTACCGTCGCGGGCAGTATGTTGTTGCCAATATGTTCTACAATGTGAGCAAGAATATGCAGGTGGGCCTTGAGTATCTGCACGGCTGGCGCACCGATTTCGATGGCGACAAGGATGGTGCCAACCGCGTGAACATTGCAGCACGATACAATTTCTAACATATCATAGTAGTTTTTTGTCTTTAATGACGGGCATCGGTGGTCTTTTGTCGGCTTCCGATGTCTGTTTGTAATATTTTGCCTTCAGCGAAATGTTCTGCGCTCGCTGTGAAACCTGCAAACAGGTTTGCGTTTCGCTCTCTTGTAACATTTTGCATTCTGCGAAATGTTCTGCGCTCGCTGTGAAACCTGCAAACAGGTTTGCGTTTCGCTCTCTTGTAACATTTTGGTAACAATTATGTAACAAGCAGGTAATTTATTTCTCCCTATTTTGCAACACGAAAGAATAGTAAGAGGCATATAATTATAATCTAAATATTATGGAAATATCTTATCTTTTGATTGTCGTCTTTCTCTTTGCACTTGCAATAGTGGATTTGTGGGTGGGAGTAAGCAACGATGCTGTGAATTTCATTAGTTCGGCTGTTGGTTGCAAGGCTGCCAAGTTGAAACACGTACTCTTTGTGGCGGCTGCAGGTGTCTTTATGGGCGCAGCGTTCAGTAACGGAATGATGGAGGTTGCCCGCAGCGGAATTTTCAACCCTTCGGAATTCTATTTCTCCGAGGTTATGTGCATTTTCCTTGCCGTGATGGTGAGCGATGTCTTTCTGCTCGACCTCTTCAACTCGCTTGGCCTGCCCACATCAACTACCGTGTCACTGGTGTTCGAGTTGCTTGGTGCAGCCTTCATTGTGGCAATAATAAAGATGTTCAGCGGTGGTGCCGATATGGATATTGTGAACCTGCTCAATACCGACAAGGCATTGGTTATGATTATCTCGATATTTCTTTCGGTAGCAGTAGCATTTGTCTTTGGTCTTGTGGTGCAGTGGATATCGCGCCTTATCTTTACATTCCATTTTCGTCGCAATCTTGGTCGCAAGATAGGCATCTTTGGCGGTATTGCCGTTACATCGATAGTCTATTTTATGCTCATAAAGGGCTTGAAGGGTACTACCATTGTGTCGCCCGATGTAAAGGAGTACATAAACAACAACCTGCTACTTGTGCTTGGCGGTTGTTTCCTCTTTTTCACACTGCTTATGCAGCTGCTCCATTGGTGCCGCGTGAATGTTCTTAAAGTGGTTGTGCTCATTGGTACATTCTCGCTTGCGCTTGCCTTTGCGGGTAACGACCTTGTGAACTTCATAGGTGTAACGCTTGCCGGCTTCGACTCTTTCATTACATATACGTTCAATAATCCTGCCGGCCTTGCAGCCGACCAGTTTACAATGGAGTCGCTTGCAGGCGCAGCAAAAACACCTGTATATTTTCTCTTTGGTGCCGGTGTTATTATGGTGGTGGCTCTATGCACCAGTAAAAAGGCGCGGAAAGTGTTGCAGACATCTATCGACCTCTCTACCCAGAGCAACGAGGAGAACGAGATTTTCGGCACATCGCCCATTGCACGCAACCTTGTGCGCACAACCACCAAGATTGCCGATGTGGTGATACGTGCCACCCCGCAATGCGTGAAGAACTGGGTGAACAATCGCTTTGCTCCGGTGGAGGAGAGACAGGATGTAGCCTTCGACCTTGTGCGCGCATCGGTGAACCTTGTGCTTGGCGGTTTGCTCATAGCAGTGGGTACATCGCTTAAATTGCCCCTCTCTACCACATATATCACATTTATGGTGGCAATGGGTAGCTCGCTTGCCGACCGTGCTTGGGGGCGCGAGAGCGCTGTCTATCGCGTGACGGGTGTAATATCGGTTATCGGTGGTTGGTTTGTTACCGCAGGTGCAGCCTTCATACTGGGTGCATTGGTGGCGGCTATTATGTACTATGGCGGCATCGTGGCAATGTATGCAATGATTGCGCTTGTCATCTATCTGCTTATCCACAGCCATATAAAATATAATAAGAAGAAAAAAGAGGAACAGGAGGATGTCACTATGCAGATAGTGTTGCGCAGCGACGATGAGGCCGAGGTGTGGAGTGCATTGAAGGAGCGCACCGCAAAGACTATATCTTCTTCGCTCGTCTTTTCGGCCGACACATACAAACGTATGTTCGAGGCATTTGCCAAGGATTCTTTGCGCCCCCTCAAACTATCGCTCATAAAGATAGTGGAGGAGAAGGCGAAACTGAAGAAACAGCGTCGCCTCGAAACACGTGGCTTGCAGCGCATAGACCAGCAGCTATCGTTTGAGCGCAGCACCTGGTATCACCTGTGTACCAACAGTTGCCAGCAGATGCTAAACACTCTCACCCGCATAGGCGAACCTTTGAAGGAACACGCCGACAACAGCTTCTCGCCCTTGTCCAAGAGTTACATAGAGGAGTTCTCGCCCTATTGCCGCGATGTATATAATGTGCTTATGGATATAAACCAAATGGTTGAGAGCGGTTGTTACGACAACGCTACCGAGGTTTCGGCCCGTGCCAAGGAGCTGAAGCATTCGCTTGCCGCGCTGCGCAAAACACAGACAAGGCGTCTGCAGGATAACAAAGGCAGCCTGCGTATGGATTTCGAGTATCTCAACATAATACAGGAGAGCCACGAGCTTCTCAGTGAGGTGCGTAACCTGTTGCGTGGTAGCAATAAATATTTTGCTCCGGTGGCGTAAAATTCGCATTACGTTGTAAATAAAGTTATTAAAAAATTAACAAAGGAAAGCGCGCTTTCCTTTGTTAATTTTTTTTTGCCCCTTTTGTTGAAATATAAAATATTTATCTATTTTTGTGATAATTTAGCACTATTCCGTTTGAAATGCGGTTATAGTAATTATGATGCCCCAAAGTGTATTTGTCATTCCGAACCTTGTGTGAGGAATCTTGAAAAAAGACCATTGAGATATCTCACATTCGTTCGATATGACACTAATGAAAATTGGCGATACCGGATTAACTGCATAATAAAACATAATATAAATTAAAAATATCGATTATGGATATTGCGTATCTATTGGTAGTCATCTTTATGTTCTCGCTGGCAATCCTCGACTTGACAGTCGGTGTGAGCAACGATGCCGTAAACTTCCTAAGTTCTGCAGTCGGCAGTAAGGCTGCAAAATTAAATCACGTACTTTTGGTTGCCGCCTTAGGTGTATTCATAGGCGCGACTTTCAGCAGCGGTATGATGGATGTGGCGCGCCACGGAATCTTCGCTCCGCAGTATTTCAGTTTCAGTCAGGTTATGTGCATATACCTGGCGGTGGTCATCAGCGATGTCTTTCTGCTCGACCTCTTCAACTCGCTTGGCTTGCCCACATCAACCACCGTTTCTATGGTGTTCGAGTTGCTTGGTGCCGCATTCATCACTGCGCTCATCAATTCAAGCACAACCACAGCAAGTTTTATGGAGATGCTCAACACCGATAAGGCGTTGACAATCATCATCTCAATATTCCTCTCGGTGGCTATAGCCTTTGTGTTCGGTCTCATTGTGCAGTGGATTGCGCGTCTCATCTTCACCTTCCACTATCGCAAGAACCTGTCGAGCAAGATTGGTATCTTTGGCGGTATTGCCGTTACGTCTATCATCTACTTTATGCTCATTAAGGGATTGAAGGGTAGTGCTTTGGTTACCGACTCGGCGCGAGCATATATCGACGAACACACCGTTCTCATACTCTTCATCGCATTTGTATTCTTTACGGTGCTTATGCAGTTGCTCCATTGGTGCAAGGTAAATGTGCTCAAGGTGGTTGTGCTCATAGGTACATTCTCTTTGGCTTTTGCATTTGCGGGTAACGACCTTGTGAACTTCATTGGTGTTACATTGGCCGGTTTCGAATCGTTCAAGGATTTCACTGCCAATGGTGCCGGCATTGCTGCCGATAACTTTATGATGGATTCGCTCAACGGTTCGGCCAAAACACCCGTATATTTCCTTATAGGTGCCGGTGCGGTTATGGTGTTTGCGCTGTGGACAAGCAAAAAGGCCCGCAAGGTGCTGCAGACATCTATCAACCTGTCGAGCCAGCAGAACGACGATGGCGACATCTTCGGTACATCGCCCATTGCACGTAACCTTGTGCGTGCCACCACCAAGATGGTCGATGGCATTTCGCGTGTGACACCGCAGAGCGTTAAGGACTGGGTGAACAAGCGTTTCAGGCCGCTCGAGGAGCGCGAGGATGTAGCATTCGACCTTGTGCGCGCATCTGTGAACTTAGTGCTTGCAGGCTTGCTCATCGCGATTGGTACATCGCTTAAACTGCCCCTCTCAACAACCTATGTTACATTTATGGTGGGTATGGGTTCTTCGTTGAGCGACCGCGCCTGGGGCCGTGAGAGTGCCGTGTACCGTGTAACCGGCGTGGTTTCGGTAGTGGGCGGTTGGTTCATCACAGCCGGTGCTGCATTCATAATTGCTGCTTTTGTGGCATCGATAATGAACTACGGCGGTATCCCTGCAATGTATGTGATGATTGCCCTGGTTGTCTATCTGCTCATCCGCAGCCACATACAATATAACAAGAAAAAGGAAAGCGAGAAGGCCGACGAGGATATGATGGTTATTCTCCGTTCCGAGGACCAGAAAGAGGTATGGGAAAAACTGCAGTCGCACGCAGCAAGCACCCTCACACACTCGCTCGCTTTCTCGGCCGATACGTACAAACGCCTCTTCGAGTCGTTTGCCAAGGATGAGCTACGCCCATTGAAATCGTCGCTCATAAAGATTGTGGAGGAGAAAGCCTATCTGAAGAAGGAGCGCCGTTCAGAAACACGCGGTATGCAGCGCATAGACCAGCAGCTTGCTTTTGAGCGCAGCACCTGGTATCACCTGTGTACCAACAGCTGCCAGCAGATGCTCAATACCCTCACCCGCATTGGTGAGCCTATGAAGGAGCACGCCGACAACAGCTTCTCACCGCTTTCAAAGAACTATATAGAGGAGTTCTCACCCTATTGCCGCGATGTATATAATACCTTAAAAGATATCAGCGATATCATAACAAGTGGCAACTACGAGGGTTCGCACGAGGTGTCGGAGCGCGCCAAAGAACTCAAGCACGCGCTTGCCAACCTGCGCAAGACACAGACAATGCGTCTGCACCAGAGCAGCGGCAGCTTGCGTATGGACTTTGTTTATCTGAACCTTATCCAGGAGAGCCACGAGCTCCTCAGCGAGGTGCGTAACCTATTACGTGGTGGTAACAAGTTCTTTGCCTCATCTACGGTGAAGGTTACTCCCGCAGAATAACGAGTGATAAAAATAAAAAGCAGCAGCGACAGAAAGATAGAAAATTTCTTCTGTCGCTGCTGCTTTTTTTGTAAATTTGCCGTAAATAGCAGAACCATAATAGTTATGAAATATATTGGAGCACACGTATCGGCAAGCGGCGGTGTGGAGAACGCGCCGCTGAATGCAGCAGCCATAGGAGCCAATGCATTTGCCCTCTTTACAAAGAATCAACGCCAGTGGGTGTCGGCACCCCTCACAGAAAAGAGCATTGCTCTCTTTAAGGAACGTTGTGTGGCGGGTGGTTTTGATGCCCGTTACATATTGCCGCACGACAGCTACCTCATAAACCTTGGCAACCCCGACGAGGAGGCAATACAAAAGTCGCGCGCGGCTTTCCTCGACGAGATGAAGCGCTGCGAACAGCTGGGGCTCACAATGCTCAATTTTCACCCCGGCAGCCATTTGAACAAAATTTCGGTGGAGCAGTGCCTCGATGCCATTGCGGCCAACATAAACCTGGCGCTTGAACACACCCGTGGCGTTACGGCTGTTATTGAAAACACGGCAGGGCAGGGCAGCAACGTGGGTAACCGCCTCGAGGAGATACGTTACATAATAGACCGCATCGACGATAAAAGCCGTGTGGGTGTGTGCATAGACACCTGCCACTTCTATTCGGCAGGCTACGACATAGTGAACGACTACGAAGGCGCGTTTGCCGCGCTCGACAATATCATAGGGCGCGAGTATCTGCGTGCAATCCACCTGAACGACACCAAAAAACCTTTGGGCTCGCGCGTAGACAGGCACGAAAGCATAGGCCTGGGCCTTCTTGGTTTGGATTTCTTCAAACGTTTTATGAAGGATTCCCGTTTCGACAATATAGCTATAATCCTTGAAACACCCGATGAAAGCCGTTGGGCCGATGAAATAGCATTACTACGCAGTTTCGAATAAAACAGTATGGAAAGAATTCTTGTAGTGGATGACGAGCCCGATTTGTGCGAGATTCTCAAATTTAATCTCGAAAACAATGGCTACGAGGTAGATACCGCAAACTCGGGCGAGGAGGCACTTGAAAAGGATGTGACCTCCTATAGCCTGTTTCTGCTCGATGTGATGATGGACGATATGAGCGGTTTCACTCTTGCATCGTGCCTGCGCAAGATACCGCAGGCGGCAAACACCCCCATAATATTCATAACGGCCAAGGGCGATGAAAACGATGTGCTCACGGGCTTTAACGTGGGTGCCGACGACTACATTCATAAACCCTTCCGCATAAGCGAGGTTGTTGCCCGCGTGAAGGCGGTGTTGCGCCGTCGCGAGGCGGGCGCTGCACCCGTGGCACAGGCAAGCGAGTTGGTGGTGGGTTCTCTTGCACTGAACCCCGAAACCAAGCGCGCCACCATAGACGGCGAGGATATATCGCTCACAAAAAAGGAGTTTGAGGTGTTGCATATGCTGCTGTTGAAGCCCGGCAAGGTATATTCTCGCGAGGAGATTCTTGCCCGCGTGTGGCCCGACGATGTGAACGTGCTCGAGCGCAGCATAGATGTGAATATGACACGTCTGCGCAAGAAACTCGGCCCTTATGCATCGCACATAGTGTCGCGAAGCGGCTATGGATATTGTTTCATCTTAGACCGTAACGAATAGAATCGCATGTCCTCCTCGTTTGCAAAGTTCTTTCTTCCTCTTGTGGTACTGCTGCTCTTGCTTGTCGGTTGCAGCATATACTACTACCACGACCGTGAGCGCCAGTTTGCCGAGCTGCACCTGCAAGAGGCACTGCGCAATGTGAACGAGAATGTGTACGACCTGCTGCGCATACGAGGCGAGAATGAGTACAGCGAGGATATGGCAGTGTATCTGCAACGCTACATTGCTCACTACGACAGGCGCGGCCTGCGCCTCACGCTCATTTCGCCTGCTACAGGCAACGTGCTCTATGAGTCGTCGGCCTTGGCAGGTGATGCCTGGATAAGCCGCGAAAACCACGCAGCCCGCCCCGAGGTGGTGCAGGCCAAGAGCGACGGCCTGGGCTATGCCGTGCGCCGTCTCTCCACCGCAACGGGCGAGGAGTATTTCTATGTGGCCACATACGATGAAGAGTTCAATTTTATTGTGCGCAGCTCAATGCCTTACAAGTTTGTATATACCCACAATACCACCAAGCACATTGTTGTACTCTTAGTTTCGGCATTTCTTGTGGCGCTTCTCATTATTATAATGTATCGTGTGACTCAGGCCATTGGCAGCAAGGAGTTTGCAACGCAAAAACTGCTTATGCATTTGAGCATAGCACAAGAGGGGCTTGCTTTCTTCGACAACCGCAAACGGTTGCTCTTTGCAAACAGCCTCTTCAGCGAGTATGGCGATTTCATATCGGCAAAACATCTGGCCGATACGGGTGATATCCTTGCCCAGCCCGAATTCCGCAAAATAAAGCGCTTCATAGACAACGACGGCTACCTGAATAATACCACGCGCGAAAGTACCATACACGACAAGGTCGATGTCTCGGGGCGCACATTCTCCCTGCGTTGCGTGCTGTTCAAGGATGGCAGTTTCGAGGTATCCATAAACGACATAACACGTGCCGAGGAGCAGAACCGCATTGAAAGGCAACTGACGCAAAATGTGGCCCACGAATTCAAAACACCGGTATGCAGTATTCAAGGCTATCTGGAAACTATATTGGAAAATTATCCCGCCAACCTCACCGCCGAACAGATGATGCACTTTCTGCAACGTTGCCACTCGCAAAGCAACCGCCTCAATGCCCTGGTGCAGGATATGCAGAGCCTTAATAATATGAACGATACCCTGCAAAAGATAAATAAAGAGCAGGTGGATATAGCGCAGGTGGTAGGCGGCATACAGCAGGAGATAGACAACAAACTTGCCGAGCAGCGAATGAGCGTGCATAACAAACTGCCTGCACAGCTGTTGCTTATGGGCGATGCGGGTAAAATATACTCCATATTCCGCAATCTGTTCGACAATGCCGTGGCCTATGCAGGGCAGGGTTCCGTCATTACAATAAGCTGCTTTCGCAGCGATGCCCAGTACTACTATTTCAGTTTCAGGGATAATGGCGCGGGAGTGCCGCAAGAGCACCTGCCACGCATATTTGAACGCTTTTATCGCGTGGATAAGGGACGCAGCCGCAAACTTGGCGGTACCGGCCTTGGGCTTGCCATTGTGAAGAACGCCGTGGCTTTGCACGGTGGCACCATATCGGCACGCGAGGCACAGGGTGGCGGCCTTGAATTTGTGTTTAAGCTGCGTCGATGACAAAACGTTGTTTTGTCATTTCGAACGGATGTGAGAAATCTGTAATGGTCACAAATAGATATTATAGGATAGTACACAAACAAAAAAGTGTATGGCACAAAACGAAAGAATAAACATAGGTTGGATAGATATGCTGCGTGTGGCAGCCTGTTTCTTTGTGGTCTTTTCGCATAGCTGTGATCCCTTCGTGGCACACTTCGATGCAAACCGCGAAATGTTCGTCACCGGCGTGTTTGCCGGCAGCCTTATGCGCCCCTGCGTTCCACTCTTTGCAATGATGACGGCCGTGCTGTTGCTGCCCATAAAGCAGGGAACCACGCTTAACGAGTTCTATCGCAAACGCATAGGGCGCGTGGTCAGGCCGCTCGTCTTCTGGTCGTTGGCGCTGCCGCTTATGGCATTTTTCTATTTCACGGTGGTGAGCCCCCATACTCCAAACCCTCAGCTGTCGGTGACCGACTACACCCCCGCCACGTTGCTGCAACGGCTATATACCTTCGTCTTCAATTTTAATTTCGACACCACACCGCTATGGTATATCTATATGCTCATTGGCCTCTATCTCGTTATGCCTATAATAAACAGCTGGCTTGTGCAGGCAACGAAAAAAGAGATAAAGACGGTGCTTGGCGTGTGGCTGTTAACGCTCTTTATGCCATATATTAAAATGGTTGCCCCTATGTTGGGTTACGCGGGTAACTATGGCCATATGGGGCTTCTGGGCGAGTGTGATTGGAACGTGTATGGCACCTTCTACTATGTGTCGGGTTTTGCAGGCTACCTTGTGCTGGCCTACTATCTTAAAAAATACCCTCTGCAATGGAGCTGGGGCAGAATGGCTGCAATATGCCTGCCTATGTTCATTGTGGGCTATGCCATAACCTCGGTGGGCTACATTGTCACAAACAACTATTTCCCCGGCAATTATGCCTATTTGGAAATCTTGTGGTACTTTGCCGGCATAAATGTGTTTATGATGACTTTCCCCGTTTTTGTAGCTATACAAAAACTCAACGCAAGGCCGCGCCCGTGGCTCTCGCAGGCAGCCAAGCTCACGTTTGGCATATACCTGTGCCATTTTACATTCACATTCCTCAGTTACGACCTTTACAATACCCCCTCGCTGCCCTATGTGGCGCGCATAGTGCTTGCGGCCATAACCACCACTGCCGTCAGCGCTCTGCTTGTGTGGCTGCTGTCAAGAAATAGATTTACAAAGGTGCTGGTGGAGTAGGGGGATTGGCTTCGCTTCTCTCGCCCATCCCTTTTTGTGGTTCCTTTGCAAGAAAAAAGAACGCTGTTGCGTTTCTTCTAAATTTCTTTTCTCGTCAGCTGGTAAACGAGGTTTCCTCATTTTGGGATTGGCTTCGCTTTGCTCGCCCATCCCTTTTGGGAGTTCCTTTGCAAGAAACAAGAACGCTGTCGCGTTTTTCTTGTTTTGCTTTCTACGGCTCACCTGCAAAAGTGAAGTGACCCCGAAAAGTTGGACGGATTAATAAATAGTTTTATTGGTAAAGAGTTCGGTACTCCACCGGGCTCTTTCCTTTTAACCGGTATTTTATTCTTTTATTGTTGTAGTATTCGATGTAGTCTTCTAAAGCCTTTGCAAAGGCTTTAGAAGACTCAAATTTTTCTGCATATAAGAGTTCTGACTTCATAATGCCAAAAAAGTTTTCCATCATTGAGTTGTCAAGGCAATTACCCTTTCTTGACATACTTTGTATGATGTGACGTTCTTCCAATCTCTTGCGATATCCAAAATGTTGATATTGCCATCCCTGGTCAGAATGTAGGATTAAGCCATCAAGATTATCAAACTTTTTAAAAGCCTTGTCAAGCATATCGTACACCTGCTCCAAATTAGGACTATCAGAGATATTATAAGAGATAATTTCCCCATTATACATATCAAGTATTGGTGACAGATACAACTTGGATGAACCGATGTTTATCTGAGTTACATCTGTTGCCCATTTACGATTTGGAGATGTCGCAACAAAATTGCGGTCAATGACATTTGGGGCAACTTTGCCTATTTCTCCTCTGTAGGAACGATAGCGAACTTTACGAATCTTGCATTTAAGACCCATTTCACCCATAAGACGCTGCACGGTTTTATGGTTTATAACATAATTCCTGTTTCGCATCTCTGCGGTTATTCGTCTATAACCATAACGACCTTTGTGCTCATAAAAAATATCCTTGATTTCTTTCCTTTCAAGAACATATTTCTCTTTGAGTTTCATTCTTTTGATGTGATAATAGAACTTTGAACGAGCCATCTTTCTCAACCCTAAAAGTAGGTCAAGAGGATATGTAGACCTTAGTTCCTCGATGGCTTTTGCCCATTGAGACGTGCTCGGGCTTCCTGTTCCTCGACTAAGGCCTTCACTTTTTTTAGCAACGCATTCTCTGCCCTCAGACGTAGGTTCTCTGCCTGAAGTCTCTCTAATTCAGTTTCTGCTTCTTTCTTCTTTGGTCTTGCCATAGGTTCTCTTGGTGGGCGTCCCCTTTTTCGGTTTTCAAGTGAAAGACCTTGACGATACAGACGAACCCAGGTTTTAATTGTGGAGCTGCTCAAGTCATACCGGAGACATAACTCTTGCAAAGTTACTCCTTTTTCTAAAAACTCCTTTACTATCGCAAGTTTTTCGTCTGATGTATAATGAGAATAACGGATACCACGTAAACCTTCTTCTCCATACTTTTTATAACGCAGATACCAAAGACGAACATTCTTCTTGTCCATTTTCAGCTCTTTGCACAAAGATCTAAGAGGTTCTCCAGACTGTAAACGACTGACAACTTTTAATCGTTCTTCAAAGTTATGATGTCTATACATAATACACCCCAAAAGTTTTATGTCTAACTTTTGGGGTGCAGTTCAAAGTTGGGGGGATGATATAAAAATATTATCTTCGCATAGTTAAAATAAATTACTATGCAGGACGAAAAAATACTATTGGAATTAGCTCGTTTGATATTGCCATCAGGTTTCATTGAAAACTTTAAGATTACAGGTATCACCAGCAATGATATTGATGTTGAGATTGCACTTGATGAGTTCGATAATCTTCCTTCAGAACGCCAAGGCCATAAGATAGAGTCCAAGGGTTTTCTTGACGCAGTAACAGTGCGAGACTTTCCTCTTCGCGACAAGCGTGTCAATTTTAAGGTACGTCGTCGCAAATGGTACGACCACACCACTGACGAGTATTTTACCAACAGCTATGACACCACTTACAAAGGTACCCGCTACTCAATGGAGTTTGCGGCTTTTTTAAAAGCATTACCTGGAGACATATCCCCAATCGGCCCGTTCGCTTGAACCGTTATGCCATATAAACGGCGATGAGATAGAGCGTTCTTATAAACATCATCTGAGCGATTACGAATCGTGGAGCGCAAAAGAGCATGCCGACAAATGGTTGCTTTTTGCCAAGAACATAGGTCCTCGCCTTTGCATAGATGAGACCTCGATGAGTAATGGAGAACTTTACACCATAATATCCAATCCCGATGCCAGAGGGAAGAAAGGTACTCTTGTTGCAATGATAGAAGGCGTCAAGTCTGATGATATCATTGCAATAATCAACAGGATACCCGAAAAGCACAGGCGGTTGGTAAAGGAGGTTACGCTTGATATGTCAAATAGTATGAACCGCATCGTAACACGTTGCTTTCCCTCCGCAATAAAGGTTATTGACCGTTTTCACGTTCAGAAAGAAGCCTGCGAAGCTGTACAAGAACTGCGCATAAAGCACCGTTGGGATGCAATACAGGAAGAAACCGATGCCAAGGAAAATGCAAAATGGAGCGGCAAGGAATATCATCCATTTGTATTCCCAAATGGAGATACGAAGAAGCAACTGCTTGCACGCAGCAGATATTTGCTGTTTAAATCACCGGAAAAATGGAGCAAATCACAAAAAGAGAGGGCAGCAATTCTTTTTGCACAATATCCGGACTTGAAAGAGGCTTACTCGCTCACACATTCCTTAAGAATGATATTCTCACGCAGATTTACAAAGGATCAGGCAAGGCTTCAATTGGCACGTTGGTACGACAAGGTTGATAATAGTGGCTTTGTGTCATTCAATACAATTGCCGGAACAATATACGAACATTACGAGGAAATACTCAACTACTTCGTCAATCGTTCAACAAATGCTTTTGCTGAAAGTTTTAATGCTAAAATCAAAGCATTCAGAGCACAGCTTAGAGGTGTTACCGACTTAAAGTTCTTCTTTTATAGATTGACTAAACTTTTTGCATAGCCCCCCAACTTT
>JAFXGV010000084.1 GCA_017536765.1 Bacteroidaceae bacterium | reverse complement strand
AATCTCAAACAATACGCGATAACAGAG
This sequence comes from Bacteroidaceae bacterium, assembly GCA_017536765.1. Taxonomy (GTDB): domain Bacteria; phylum Bacteroidota; class Bacteroidia; order Bacteroidales; family Bacteroidaceae; genus HGM04593. The sequence continues at coordinate 36,188 of JAFXGV010000084.1, read as the reverse complement.
ATGTCTCACATACGTTCGACATGACAAAACTATGAAAAAGAGAGATCTCCCGTTCGGTTGACATGACAAATACACTCAATTACAGTACCAATTATTATATCGAACTCACGTTAACTAAGGCCGCGTTCGCGGCCTTAGTTATTTGTAGATTTTTGTCATCAACATATCAATCGCTGTAATATACTCTCTTAATTCGTGTCGATACTGCCGTGAGCACCTCATACGGAATGGTGTCGAGCCAACCGGCCACCGTTTCCACCGACAGGTTGGGGCCGAAAATCTCCACGCCGTCACCCTCGCGGCACTCAATGTCGGTGACATCCACCATACACACATCCATACATATATTGCCCACATATGGTGCCTGCTTGCCATTTATGATGCAATATCCGCGGCGGTTGCCCAGGTGACGGTTAAGACCGTCGGCATACCCAATAGGCAGTGCCGCTATGCGCGATGGGCGTTGCAACTGCCCCTTGCGGCTGTATCCCACGGTTTCGTCGGCAGGCACATCGTGTATTTGCAATATTATTGTTTTCAACGTGGAGATGGGGCGCAGTGTGGCATCGCCGCCCATAGGCGATATTCCATAGAGCCCTATTCCCAAGCGCACGGCATCGTACTGCACGTTGGTAAAGCGCTCGGCTCCCGCGCTGTTGCATATGTGGCGCAGAATCTTGTGCTTGAAGGCGGCTTGCAGTGTGCTGCTTGCCTGCTCGAATCGCCTTATCTGCTCCTGTGTGAAGCTGTCGAACGCAGTGCTGTCGCTGCCCACGAAATGCGAAAATACCGAGCGTGGGGTGAGCGCGTTCTGCTGTTTAAGCTCCTCTACAAGCGCAGGAATTTCGCTTGGCAGGAATCCTAACCGGTGCATTCCGCTGTCTATCTTTATGTGCACGGGGTAGTCGGTTATCCCCTCGCGGCAGGCAGCCTGCACCAGCATACGCAGCATACCAAAACTATATACCTCGGGTTCTAACTTGTTGTCGAACAGTGTGCGCACGGTGCCCGGTTCGGGGTTCATCACAATGATGCCCGTGGTTATGCCGGCCTTGCGCAGTTCGGCACCCTCGTCGGCCACAGCCACGGCAAGGTAGTCGGCACGGCAGTCCTGCAACGTGCGTGCCACCTCCATAGCCCCTGCACCATAGGCCGATGCTTTTACCATACAGATGGTTTTTGTATCGGGCAAAAGGTTGTTGCGGTAGCGGTTGAGGTTGTCGCGCAAGGCACTCAGATTCACCTCCAAAATGGTTTGGTGCACCTTCTTCTCTAATGCCTCGGTTATCTCCTCGAAGCGGAAGGCGCGCGCTCCCTTTATGAGTATTGCCTCGTTGGCAAGGCTGCGCAGCAGCTCGCTGCCCAGGAACTCCTCGGTGGTGGCAAACAGGTGGCACTCGCACTCAATCTTCTTTAGTCTTTCTCTTTCGCCGGCAATATCTTTTCCTATTCCTATGAATTTACCTATATTATGATGGGCAATCTGCTGCGCCACTATGCGATAAAGGGCGCGCGTGGATATGCCTGTCTGCTTTATGTCCGACAGTATGAGTGTCCTTTTCAGGTGGGGCAGTGTGCTGCAACGGCGCTCCATAAAGTCGAGCGCTATCTCTAACGATGCGGCATCGGCATTGTAGCTGTCATTTATGAGCATACAGCCGTTCTTGCCCTCCTTCACCTCCAGGCGCATAGCCACAGGCTCTAATTGCGCCATACGCTCGGCAATGGTGTCGGTGGGTATCATCAGGTAAAGGGCTGCTGCAAGGCAGTTGATAGAGTCCTCTATCGATGCATCGTCGAGGAAAGGTATGTGGTAGCTGCTGTCGAATGTGAGGTAGCGATACTGCACTGTGGTGCCGTTCTCCTCTTTCTTTATGGCCTTTATGTATAGCGGTTTGTCGCTGTCCTTTTGCGACCAGGCAATCTCGCGCGACGGCAGCAGCGCTTGGTTTATGCAGCCGGCAATGAGCGGGTTGTCGGCATTGTATATCAAAATATCGCACCCCTTGAACAGGGCAAGTTTCTCGCGGCACTTCTCCTGCATTGTGCTGAAGTTCTCCTGGTGTGCTTCGCTTATGTTTGTGATGATACCGATTGTGGGGTTTATGATGGCCTGCAGGTTGTCCATTTCGCGCGGTTGCGATATTCCCGCCTCAAAAATACCCAATGTGCTCTCCTCGCTCAACTGCCACACCGACAACGGCACGCCTATCTGCGAATTGTAGCTGCGGGGCGAGCGTGTTACCATATAATTGGCTGCGGTAATGTGGTATAGCCACTCCTTCACTATTGTTTTGCCGTCGCTGCCTGTCACCCCCACCACGGGAATGCCGAACTGCTTGCGGTGGTGCGTAGCTAATTGTTGCAGTGCCTTTACACTATTGTTTACGATGATGAAATTGGCATCGGGGAATTTCTCTGCAATATCATCGCTCTCCACCACAAAATTCCTTACGCCACGTTTGTAAAGCTCTTCCACAAAGCGGTGTCCGTCGCCGTGCTTGGTCTTTATGGCAAAAAAGAGAGTCTCCTCGGGGAACCCTAACGAGCGGCTGTCGGTGAGCAGGCGCGAAATGGTGCTTGCGCTCTGCGGCCCCGTGTGGCGCGCCTTCAATATGGCGCTTATTTGTTCAATAGTGTATTGCATTGTTCTATATCCTTTTCAAAATTAAGGTAAGGATGCTGTTGCTTTACAGCCTCTATCTTTTTAAGTGTGGCGCGCATAAAATCCTTGTATGCGTTGCCGGTGGCATCGAATGGCTTGTGTGCCATAGCACGGTTTATATCCTCTATTGTTTGGCACAAGGCACGGCTGCCGTTGCCCAAATATGCATTGGAGAATTTTTCCCATATATACTCCACGGCCTGGGGCGAGGGGTGTGCCATATCCTCGGCATAAAAGCGGTAGTCGCGCAGTTCGTCGAGCACTATCTCGTACGACGGGAAATAGGCCGTGTTCTTGCCCAACCTCTTTTGCAACCGCTCTATTGCAAGCAGCAATGTGGCTTTGCTCAGTTGGTTGTCGTGTGCCCCGTCGCGCAGGTGCCTTATGGGGCTCACGGTGAAGATAATCTTCACGCCGGGGCGGCTTGCCGTTATGGGTGCAAGCGCTTTACCCACGGCATCGGTTATCTCGTCTGTGCTCAGCAATCTGCGTGTGAATTGGCCTGCAGGCAACTTGTGGCAGTTGTTTACCACCATACCATCGCTGCCAAGTGTGTAAACATAGGCCGTGCCAAATGTAATTATCAACACATCAATTGTTTGCACGCGCCCGTGTGCCTCCTGCAAACTGCTGTTTATGCTTGCCAGCAGCTCCTCTTGCGTGTGGCGCGAAAAGTCGCTGTGGTGCAGCAGGCTGTGCCACAGCCCGCTATTTTCCACAAGCTCGGGCGACAGGGCTGTGAACGGCTCGCCCGTCACTATCCTATGCAGAATGGTGGCAATGGATAGCGGGTTGTATGTGATGCCAAACGGGTTTGCGCATATGTTGAACTTGTACGCCTTCAACCTATTGCCTATGTTTTGTGCAAAGCAGGAGCCCAAAAGCATTATGTTGCTTTTGTGCGTAATCTCAAAGTCGCTCTTTTCTGCATTGACAGGCGTGGTAAATATCATATGGCTCTAATTTATTGCAAATTTAATGAAGTTAAACGATTATTGCTTATCTTTGCAGACAAAATTGTTACAATTAAAAGGTTTTTGAAAAAGAGGTGTGCGGGCACTTTTATGGCGTGCTTGTTCAAAAAAACGCAGAAAAATTGTTTTTTTACATTTTAACCTATATCTTTATCGTTGGCAAACTGCTATTAGAAGAATATGGAAAAAGAAAACGATACAAAATATCCCATTTTGGGAAAGATTGATTCCCCTGCCGACCTTCGTGCTTTGCCCGAGGATAAACTCCCCGATGTGTGCAGGGAATTGAGAAATTTCATCATAGAATCCTGCTCCACAAATCCCGGTCACTTTGCATCGAGCCTTGGCTCGGTAGAGCTCACGGTGGCTTTGCATTATGTGTTCGACACCCCGTCGGACAAACTTGTGTGGGATGTGGGCCACCAGGCCTATGGCCATAAAATACTCACCGGCCGTCGCGACATATTCCATACCAACCGCAAGTTTGGTGGCGTTAAGCCCTTCCCCTCGCCCGACGAGAGCGAGTACGATGCCTTTATGGCAGGCCACGCATCAAACTCAATATCGGCAGCACTTGGTCTTGCCGTGTCGGCAACCCTGCAGAACAAGGCCGACGAGCACGTGGTGGCAATAATAGGCGACGGCTCTATGAGCGGCGGTCTTGCATTCGAAGGCCTCAACAACCTTTCGAACTGCGACAACAACCTTCTGGTTATTCTCAACGACAACAATATGTCGATAGACAAGAGCGTGGGTGGTTTGAGCCAGCTGCTTATAACAATGCACTCGTCGCGTTTCTACAACAAAGTTCGCAACAAAATCGCCCGCGGCCTCACAAGCATCGGCCTGCTCAACAAACGCCGTGCAGGCATTATCACACGCTTCAACAACGGTCTTAAGGCAATGCTCTTCCGTCGCCACAATATCTTTGAGGTTATGGCGGCACGCTATTTCGGCCCCATAGATGGGCACGATGTACGCGAGCTTGTGCGTATGCTGCGTGTGGTCAAGAATATGAAGGGCCCCAAAATGCTCCACATAAACACCGTAAAAGGTAAGGGATTCGAACCTGCCGAAAAGACACCCACCGTGTGGCATCAGCCCGGCATCTTCGACATTGAAACAGGTGAGCGCATAGTGAAAGACAGCGCCAACCCCCGTTTTCAGGATGTCTTTGGCGAAACGCTTGTGGAGCTTGCCCGCGCCAACGACAAGGTTGTGGGAATAACACCCGCTATGCCCACAGGTTGTTCTATGAACCTGCTGATGAACGAAATGCCTCACCGCTTCTTCGATGTGGGCATTGCCGAGGGGCACGCCGTTACCTTCTCGGCCGGCCTTGCAAAGGGCGGCCTGGTTCCCTTCTGCAATATCTATTCGTCGTTTATGCAGCGTGCATACGACAACCTCATACACGATGCCGCCCTGCAGCGCGTGAATATGATACTTTGCCTCGACCGCGCAGGCATTGTGGGCGAGGACGGCCCCACACACCACGGAGCCTTCGACCTTGCTTATCTGCGCCCCATACCCAACATCACAATATCCTCGCCCTATGACGAGCGCGAGCTGCGCCGCCTTATGTACACGGCGCAACAACCCGATATGGGCACGTTTGTCATACGCTATCCCCGTGGCAAGGGCTCTCTTGCCGACTGGCGTTGTCCGCTCGAGGCTGTTCCCGTGGGCAAGGGCCGTCTTATGCAGGAGGGTAGCGATGTGGCACTGCTCACATTGGGCCCCATAGGCAAGCTTGCCGAGAGCGCCATAGCAGCAGCCGGTGAACAGGGCGTGAGCGTGGCACACTACGATATGCGTTACCTCAAACCCATAGATACGGATATACTGCACACCGTGGGCGAGAAATTCAAGTATGTGATTACTCTTGAGGATGGTGTTGTCAAGGGTGGTCTTGGCAGTGCTGTTGCCGAATATATGGCACAGAATGGATATACCCCGCACATAATAACAATAGGTATTCCCGATGTGTTTGTAGAACACGGAACAACCCCCGAACTTTATAAAAAGTACTCGATGGATAGCGATGCCGTTCTGCAAGCTATACTGAAATGCAAAAAACAGTAGTATGAAAATTGTTATAGCCGGCGCAGGTGCCGTTGGTACACACCTTGCAAAGATGCTTTCCGTGGGCAACGAAAATGTGGTGCTTCTTGACGAAAGCGAGGAAAAGTTAGGCAAGATGGAGTCGCTCTTCGACCTCAAAGCCCAAGTGGGGTTACCTACAAAAATTTCCGACCTCAAATCTGCCGGTGCCAACGGTGCCGACCTCTTCGTCGCCGTTACTCCCAACGAAAGTGACAATGTGACGGCCTGTATTCTTGCTCACTATCTTGGCGCAAAGAAAACCGTTGCGCGCATCGACAATTACGAATACCTGCAACCCAAAAACAAGGCCTATTTCGTGTCGTTGGGCATAGATTCGCTCATATACCCCGAACAGCTTGCCGCAGAGGAGATTGCCACCAGCATCAAATACAGTTGGATGAGGCAGTTCCTTGAATTTGGCAATGGCGCACTTGTTATGGTGGGCGTGAAAGTGCGCGAGGGCGCTCCCATCCTGGGTACCCTGTTTAAGGATTTCCCGGGTGATACCCCATATCATATTGTAGCCATACAGCGTGGCGACGAAACCATCATCCCACGCGGCAACGATGCCGTGGAGCCCGACGATCTTGTCTGCTTTATGACTGTGAAGGAGAAGATTCCCTACGTGCGCAATATGTGTGGAAAATCGGAATTTTCCGAGGTGCGCAGCCTCATCATAATGGGTGGCAGCCGCATTGCCGTGCGCACCACCAAGCTCATCCCCGATAACATAAAGGTAAAAATAATTGAGAGCGATTTGGCACGTTGTCGCAAACTGCTTGAGCTTGTCGATGACAAGGTGATGATAATAAACGGTGATGCTCGTGACCCCGAATTGTTGCGCAGCGAGGGTATGGAACATACCGATGCCTTCATCGCCCTCAGCGACAATTCCGAAACAAACATACTTGCCTGCCTCTCGGCAAAACGCTCGGGGGTGTATCGTACCGTTGCCGAAGTTGAGAATATCGAATACATATCAATGGCCGAAAATATGGACATTGGCTCGGTGATAAACAAAAAGAAGTTGGCGGCAAGCAATATCTTCCAAATGATGCTCAACACCGACGTCTCCAGCGTCAAGTGCCTCACCTTCATACAGGCGGTGGTAGTGGAGTTCCCCGTGAAAGAGGGTGCCCCCATTACCAAAAAGGCTGTGAAGGACTTGTCATTGCCGGCGGGTGCAAACATTGGTGGCCTCATACGCAACGGCGAGGGTATGCACGTAACGGGTAACACCGTTATTCAGGCCGACGACCACGTTATCGTATTCTGCCTGGAACAGGTGATAAAGAAACTTGAAAAATATTTTAATTGATGTTTCACCCAAAAATCATATCAAGGATTCTGGGCCTGCTGCTTTTCATCGAAGCAGCCTTCCTGCTCACAAGCCTTGCCGTAGCCTTCTACTACCACGAAACAATAATAAATACATACCTATACACCCTTGCCGCGATGGTGGGCACGGGTGCCGTGCTTGCATACATAGGCCGTGGCAAGGAGCGCAACATATCGCGCAAAGATGGCTATATAGTGGTTACCTTCTGTTGGATATTATTTTCTCTGTTCGGTGCCATACCATATTATTTAAGTGGCTCGCTCCCATCGGTTACCGATGCCTTTTTCGAAACAATGTCGGGTTTTTCCACTACAGGAGCCTCGGTGGTCAGCGATGTCGAAGCCTTGCCACACAGCCTTCTCTTTTGGCGTGCAATGACACATTGGGTAGGTGGTTTGGGTATAGTGTTCTTCACCGTGGCGGTGTTCCCCGTGTTTGGTTTGGGCGACATAAATCTGTTTGCAGCCGAGTCGGTGGGCCCTATGCGCGCCAAGCTGCATCCCCGCATTTCGGTGGCGGCCCGCTGGATTCTCACTATATACATAGGCCTCACAATAATAGCCACCGTGTCGTTCTATCTTGCCGGTATGGGCAAGTTCGATGCGCTGTGTCACGCAATGTCCACCGTCTCGACGGGTGGCTTTTCCACAAAGCAGGCAAGTATCGCAACATATAATTCTCCGCTTATAGAATATGTGGTTACGCTATTTATGTTCTTGGGTGGTGTTAATTTGTCGTTGCTCTATCTGTTCTTTTTTAAGGCTCGTTTTGGCGACCTCTTACGTGACAGTGAGTTTCGTGTATATGCCGGCTCGGTGCTGCTTATCACTATACTCATTACCGTTGGGCTATTCTTTACCACTCCAATGGGCGTTGAGGAGTCCTTCCGTACATCGCTTTTTCAAGTGGTGTCAATACAGACAACAACCGGCTTTGCCACCTCCAACTACGTGCTGTGGCAGCCGATATTATGGCTTATGATAAGCGCCGTTATGTTTCTTGGTGCCTGTTCGGGCTCCACAAGTGGTGCTATGAAGTGTGTCCGCATATCAATCCTTGGGCGTGTGATGTTCAATGAGTTTAAGCGCATACTGCACCCCAATGCGGTTATTCCCGTGCGTATGAGTGGCAAGATTGTTCCCTCGTCGGTGCAGTCGGCCATCTTGGCCTATACCGTTATATATGTGGCTACCGTTGTGGTGGGGGTATTTGTAAATATGACTTTCGGTCTCGATTTCCTTGATGCTTACGGCCTTTCGGTAACATCGGTGGGTAACGTTGGTCCTGCGTTCGGCCATTATGGTCCTATGGATTCGTTCTCCACGCTTCCCGCGCTTGTTAAGTGGTTCTGTTCGTTCCAGATGCTGGTTGGCCGTTTGGAGTTCTTTGCAGTACTCCTGTTGCTTATGCCTGCTTTTTGGAGACGTCAGTAGCTGCCTCCGTCTCCTCCTCTTTTCCTATTGTTTGCAATAGTTGTTCAATGTCATCCTTCAAACGCTTGTAGGGTGCGGCCTCTTTGTAATTGGTGTTCTTGCTGAGCATAAGCGCCACATCGCACTGGCTGTGGCGGTACGAGGATAGCTCGTTGGCATATTGCTGGCGGTGATATGCATATTTTTCAATCTCTCTTTCGCGCTTGCCACGCAGGAAACGGCATATGGGCGAGAGGATGCGCATAACAACGCTGTCCATAATGTGGTGCCCTTGAATATAGAAATAGCACTCCTCGGGGACTATTCCCATCGTGGTAAGCTCCTTCTTCAGCTCCTCATAATCATCGAGCAGTTGTGGGTGGTTTTTCTCCAAAAGAGCGATGTTGTGGTTCACGCGCCCCTCGAGCTGTTTGAGCGACAGGGCAGGGTTCTCTATGTTGAAGGATGTGAGCCTCACAATCTCGCAAAAGCGTTGCATACTCATTGTTTTGAGGTCGTGCCTGCGGTATAGCAGAATGTTCCACACAAACAGCGGGTAACATATTTGCGAGTATAGTTTCATAAACGCGGGAATATCCATCACGCTCATATCGTTGAGCGTGCTTTGCACGCACACCTGCTTAAGACTGTCGGCATAGCATTTGAGATTCTCTATCGAGTATGCATAGGTGTGCAGAATGTATGGGTTGTTCAGCATCTGCCGCGATGTTGATGTGGCACCCTGCATCAGATAGTCGTAGTCGGCATCTACGCAGGCAATCATATTACGCCCCACAGCCTCGCCCAACATATTCATCATAGCCTGCTTCTTGCCCTTCGTGAGCTTGCCGCGTGCCGGCAGCATCACCTCGAATTTGTAATGCTCGTTCTCGAACTCCTCGAATATGCTGCGCCAGAAGGAGATATCGTCGTAGCTCTCCACATAGGCTATTATGCGGTTCTTTGCTCTCTTGGGGCGCAGTTTGTTGGCGGCCTCAATGAAAGCGGAGTTCAGGTAACCGGTGAGTTTCTTCATTATGCTTGCGTGTGGTGTGTCACAGCATTGTTATCTCCTCCATCTCTATCACGGCATCGGCCCAGCCGTCCATAATTATGGCGGGCGAGTGTGTGCATAGTATTATTTGCACGTTGGGGTTCAGCGTGCGTATAATATTTACAAGCCTTTGCTGCCACTCTATGTGCAGCGATATTTCAGGCTCGTCCATAAGCATTACGCAATGCTTGTTCTCTTGCACAAGCGCGGTGAGCATTATCACAAGAATCTGCTTCTCGCCCGAGGATAGCATATAGGGCGAGATGGTTTCGCCATACTGCTCAAAGAATATCTCGTTGCTCGTGCGGTTTATGGTTTTGGCCGTAGCCGTGAAAAGCTCGTCCACAAGGTCCTGGAACAGTTTCTTGGGCTTGGTAAGCTCGGCGGCAGCCTGTTGGTCCTCGGGCTTGCCGCTGGTGAGCAGGGCTATTATCCTGTTGCCTATGTTCACCTGGTAGTTCAGGTAGCGACGCTGCAGGTTGTATAGCTGCCAGTCGAGTTCGGTGCGTATCTCGGCACCGGGAATTTTGTCAAGCAGGTCACCACGCAAAATGGGGCGGTCGATGCTGCTTATCACATCGAACATTATGCTTGTGGCATCCTCGGGGTAGAATTTTATGTGCACGCCGTTTTCGGGGTTGGCGGTGAGCCTTCCTTCGCGCATAATATCCAAGTGGCGTGCCGACCTGTTTATAACCGTGCTCTTGCCCATACCGTTGCTGCCGCTCAGTATGTTCACATCGGGGCGCAGTTCCCAGTAGATGTGTTTGCGGTTGGCCCACAAAGAGTCTATCTCTATGCTTTTTATGTATTGCCCTATCTTTTCCATAATTATTCTGTTTATCGGCATCGCCTGCTCACAAAATTAGCATAATGTTTTATAGATACAAACAACGGATAATTAAAATTTTCTTAATTTATTCTGCCGCCCCTGCAAAAAAGCCCTATTCCACGTGAAATTGTAAAACGTCGCAATATGTAAATGTAAATAAACACTAAATTAGGGGTTTTTCAATAAAAATAGTGGCAGTAACTATTGCGGGCTGCCGATAAACTGCTTAAATTCGCAAACAGGCGATGGGCCTGCATTACTGTATAAATATATAGGTTATGGTAAAGATTTTTTGTGTAAACAGTGGCGAGACAAAGAGTTTTCAGTCGGGCATAACGCTGCGCGATGCCTGCAAGGAGTTTAACCTGAATCTTCCTTACGATGTTATAGCGGCACGTGTGAACAACGAGATAGAGGGGCTCAATTTCAAGGTATATAACCACAAGGATGTGGAGTACCTCGACCTCACATCCGACGATGGTATGCGCGTGTATGTGCGCTCCCTCACATTCGTTATGATGAAAGCGCTTAACGACCTCTTCCCCGGCGGGGTGGTGCGTTTCGAAAATCCTATATCAAACGGCTACTATTGCCGTATGGAAACACCCCTCGATGACGAACAGGTGGCCCGTGTGCGTGAACGTATGCTCGAAATAATAGCCGAGGACCTTCCCTTTCATCGCGTCGATTGCCACACGGCCGAGGCGATAGAGGTGTTCGAACGACTGGGGCGCATCGACCGTGTGCGCCTGCTCAAAACATACAAATATCTTTACACCAGTTACTATAAACTGGGCGACTACATAGACCACTACTACGAAGGACTTCTCCCAAGCGCAGGCTATATAAAACTATTTGAGATTGAAAAATTTGCCGAAGGCGTTCTGCTGCGTGTGCCCGATAAGGAGTGCCCCACCACGCTTGAGGACAAGGTGCCGCAGGAGAAACTGCAAGAGCGTTTCGAAGAGCGCTTGCATTGGCACCAGATAATGGGTGTGGAGACCATAGGCGATTTCAATCTTGCGGTAAATGCCGGGCACGCCGTGGATTTGGTGAACGTGGCCGAGGCGTTGCAGGAGAAACGTTTCTCGGCAATGGCCGACGAGATAAAGAGCCGCGGTGCAAGGGTGGTGCTCATAGCCGGCCCCTCGTCATCGGGCAAAACCACATCGAGCAAACGCCTCAGCGTGCACCTGCTGGCTTGCGGCCTTAAGCCGTTTGCCATTTCGCTCGACGATTTCTTTGTCGACAGGGTGCTCACGCCCCGCAAGCCCGACGGCGACTACGACTTCGAGTCCATCCACTCGATAGACCTCCCCTATTTCAACGAGTCGCTCACCAGGATACTTGCGGGCGAGGAGGTCGATTTGCCATACTACAATTTCGTCACCGGCAAGCGCGAGTACAATGGAAAGAAGATAAAACTCACGCCGCAAATGGTGCTTGTGATAGAGGGCACGCACGGCCTGAATCCTATGCTCACCCAACAGGTGCCCGACAAGGACAAGTTCCGCATCTACGTGTCGGCGCTCACCTCAATGAAACTCGACTACCATAACTATATCTCCACGTCCGACACCCGCTTGCTGCGTCGTATGGTGCGCGATGCCAAGTACCGCGGCTATTCGGCCATTGAAACCATAAGCCGCTGGCCCAGTGTGCGTGAGGGCGAAGAGGAGTGGATATTCCCTTATCAGGAGAATGCCGACGTGATGTTCAACTCCTCGCTTTTCTATGAACTTGCAGCCTTCAAGGCACAGGCTGAGCCTATGCTGCGTGCTGTGCCGCAGAGTTGTCGCGAATATTCTGTAGCCCGCAGACTATTGCGTTTCTTGGATTATATTATACCTTTGCAGGAGAATATATTGCCGCCCACATCCGTGTTGCGCGAATTCCTGGGTGGCAGCACATTTACCTATTAACCTATGGCAAAAAGTACCTTTTCGCAATCGCAACAGCAACAGCAGTTGCAAACACTCACCCTCTCGCCACAGCAGGTGCTGGTGGCGCGCCTCTTGGAACTCACAACCATAGAGGTAGAGGACCGCGTGCGTGGAGAGGTTATCGACAACCCCGCTCTTGAGGCTGTGGAGCCCGAGCACGTTGTCACCGATTCCATCCCTGCCGACGAACTTAATTCGGCCGATGATTATCGCTCGGCCGATGATATCCCCGATTACAACGGCTGGGACTATCACAATGCCGCGACCACCGTGGATATACCCGTGAGCGACGCCCAATCCTTTGGCGATACGCTCATAGAACAGCTTGGTGAGCTCGCGCTCACCCCGCAGCAACGTGCCATAGGAGAGTATCTGATAGGCTCGCTCGACGACGACGGCCTTTTGCATAAACCTCTTTCCGAAATAGAGGACGAACTCCTCCTTTATGCCTCCATAGCTCCGTCGCAGCAGGAGATAGAGGAGGTGCTCAAGATGGTGCAGTCGTTTGAGCCGGCAGGCATAGCGGCACGCTCCCTGCAAGAGTGTCTGCTGTTGCAGATAGAACGCAGCCGTGCCTTGCGCGACCTCTCCCTGCACCGCCGTATCCTCACCACCTGCTACGACGATTTTGCCAAAAAACGTTGGGATGCCATCCCCGCGAAACTCAATGTGAGCGAACAGGAGTGCCGCGATGCCATTGCCGACATTGTGCGCCTGAATCCCCGCCCGGGAGCCGCCCTGGCCGAGAGCGTGGGCATAAACCACCAGCAGATAGTCCCCGATTTCAATATCGACATACAGGGCGATGAGGTCACCGTTGCGCTCAACAATAATTTTATGCCTACCCTCCGTGTGAGTGCCGAATATGAGCAGATGCTCGACGAGCAGGCCAAGAGCAACAACCCCGAGCACCGCTCGGCAGCCCTCTTCCTCAAGCAGAAGATAGATGCAGCCAAGGGCTTTATAAACGCCATAAAGCAGCGCGAGGATACCCTTATGCGCACAATGTGTGCAATAGTGGAGGTGCAAAAGCCATTCTTCACGGGTGGTGGCGACGAGGCGCTGCTCACCCCTATGATTCTCGAGGATGTGGCCAAGCGGGCCGGTTACGACATCTCCACCGTGTCGCGTGTGAGCAACAGCAAGTATGCCCAGCTGCCGTGGGGCATATACCCTCTTAAATATTTCTTCAGCGATGCCGTTGCCACTGCCGACGGCGGCGAGCGCTCGGTGCGCGAGCTGCTCATTGCCTTGCAGGAACTTGTGGATGCCGAGGACAAGCAGGCACCCCTCACCGATACCGAGCTTATGGAGCAACTGCACGCGCAGGGCTTTTCGCTTGCCCGCCGCACCGTGGCCAAGTATCGCGAGCAGCTGCATATTCCGGTAGCTCGTTTGCGTAGGGGGTAATCCACAATAATTAACACCCAATAAACAGCCATACCCCCAAATTCCCACCATATCTTTTGCTCTTTCGGAATTTAGCAGTAAATTTGCAATAATGGATAGTGGGGTATACAACCACTCCGTTACAGGACAACACTATCCCGGCACATATTTGAAAAAGAGAAACGTATGGCAAAGAAACAGATTACAATCGAGGAGGTAAAAGAGGACCTGCGCTACCTGCGCCTGCTGGCACGCGATTTCCCCACAGTGTCAAGCGTCACCACAGAGATAATAAACCTGGAGGCAATTCTGCAGTTGCCCAAGCCCACCGAGCATTTTCTTGCCGACCTGCACGGCGAGAACGAGGCCTTTGAGCACGTTCTGCGCAACGCATCGGGTAACATCAAACGCAAGGTGAACGACCTCTTTGGCAGCACCCTTTCCGACAGGGACAAAAAAGAATTGTGCACCCTCATCTATTATCCCGAAAAGAAACTGAAACTGGTGAAACAGGACACTGAAAACATAGACGAGTATTACACCGTGATGCTCAACCGCCTTATCACCGTGTGCCGTAACATTTCATCGAAATACACCCGCTCAAAGGTGCGCAAGAGCCTGCCCGAGGAGTATGCCTACATAATAGAAGAACTTTTGCACGAGGCTAACGACGACCGCAACAAGCTTGCCTATTTCTCGGCCATCGTGAACACTATCATCTGCACAGGCCGTGCCGACCACTTCATCATTGCCCTCTGCTCGCTCATTCAGCGCCTTGCCATAGACCGCCTGCATATTCTGGGCGATATCTTCGACCGCGGCCCGGGTGCTCACCTCATAATGGACACCCTGTGCAACTATCACCACTTGGATATCACCTGGGGCAACCACGATGTGCTGTGGATGGGTGCTGCGGCAGGTAACCTCTGCTGCATCGCCAGCGTGTTGCGCCTCTCATTGCGCGATGCCAACACCCGCACGCTCGAGGATGGTTATGCCATAAATATGGTGCCGTTGGCCACATTCGCAATGGAGCAGTATGCCGACGATCCCTGCGAGATATACATCCCCCGTGTAGATGAGGAGCGCACCAACCACACCGAAAAGGATATACGCCTCATTGCGCAGATGCACAAGGCGGTGTCGGTTATCGAGTTCAAGCTGTCGGGGCAGATAGCGCAGAAATACCCCGGCTGGGAGATGCAGGACCGTTGCCTTATGGAGCACATAAACAAGGAGCGTGGCACCATAACCATCGACGGCAAGGAGTATCCTATGCTCGATACCCTGTGGCCCACGCTCGACCCTGCCAACCCCTATGCCCTCACCCCCGAGGAGGCCGACCTTATGGACCGCCTGCGCTACTCGTTCACTCGCAGCGAGCGCCTGCAGAACCACGTGAACTGCCTGCTTATGCGCGGCGGTATGTACGTAATATACAACTCCAACCTTATGTTCCACGCATCGGTTCCATTGAACGAGGACGGCACAATGCGCGAGGTATCAATCAACGGCACTGTTGTAAAGGGTAAGGAGCTTATGAAAAGGGTGGAGCGCATAGCACGCTCGGCATTCGACAACGACGTGGATGCACAGGAGCGCGAAGTGGCCCGCGACTTCTTCTGGTATCTGTGGTGCGGCCCCCATTCGCCCCTCTTCGGCAAGGCCAAGATGGCTACCTTCGAGCGTTATCTGCTCACCGACAAGGAGGTGCAGAAGGAGCCCAAAGGCTGGTACTACATATTGCGCGACAAGGCCGATGTGTGCGACTATATACTCGATGAATTCGGTGTGCAGGGCAGCCACCGCCACATAATAAACGGCCACGTTCCCGTGCGTGTGTTCAAGGGCGAAACCCCCATCAGGGCCGATGGCCGTATGATGGTTATCGACGGCGGTTTCTCGCGCGTATATCACAACCGCACCGGTATCGCAGGCTACACACTCGTATATCACAGCCGTGGCTTCCAGCTTGTTCAGCACGAGCCGTTTACATCTACCGAGGAGGCCGTTATCAATGGTACCGATATCCACAGCACCACACAGATTGTGGAGATGATGGGCCGCCGCGAAAATGTGGCCGACACCGACATAGGCCGTGGCATTATGCTCAAGATAAACGACCTTGAGAAACTGCTCACCGCCTACCGCAAGGGTATCATCAAAGAGAGGCCGTAGCCATATTGTAAAACCGCCAAAAAATAAAATACTATATGAAAGCAATAGTAAGCGTAATAATGGGAAGCACATCGGACCTTCCCGTAATGAAAAAAGCAACCGATTTTCTCAACGATATGCAGGTGCCCTTCGAGGTAAACGCCCTGTCGGCCCATCGCACCCCCGAGGCAGTTGAGGCCTTCTCCAAGGGCGCAAAGGAGCGTGGCGTGAAAATCATTATCGCCGCTGCCGGTATGGCAGCCCACCTGCCCGGTGTAATAGCCGCAAGTACCACTCTGCCCGTGATAGGCGTGCCCATAAACAGCACTCTCGACGGAATGGATGCCCTGCTTGCAATAGTGCAGATGCCTCCCGGCATCCCCGTTGCCACAGTGGGTGTCAATGCATCGCTCAACGCAGCAATACTTGCCGTGGAGATGCTCTCGCTTGCCGATGACAACCTTGCAGCCCGCCTTGCAGCCTACAAGGAGAACCTCAAGAAGAAGATAGAATAAGCCAACGAGGATCTAAAAGAACTTGAATATGAGTACAAAACAAACTAATGGCAACCTTTTCAACTACAGCCGCCGTGCCACAGTGGAGGTGAACGTGGGCGGTGTGGCTATTGGTTGCAACAACCCCGTGCGTGTGCAGTCTATGACCAATACCTCCACAATGGATACCGAGGGTAGCGTGGAGCAGGTAATGCGCATAGTGGCCAAGGGCGGCGAGCTTGTGCGCCTCACCACGCAGGGTAACCGCGAAGCGGTGAACCTCGGCAGCATAAAAGAGCAGTTGCGTGCCCGCGGCTGCAACGTACCCCTTGTGGCCGATGTCCATTTTAATGCCGCCGTTGCCGACACAGCAGCACAATATGCCGACAAGGTGCGCGTGAACCCGGGCAATTATGTGGATGCCGCCCGCGTGTTCAAGCACATCGACTACACCGATGCCGAGTATGCAGCCGAGCTTGAGCGCCTGCGCGAGCGCTTTGTGGCCTTCCTTAATCTGTGCAAAGCCAATGGCAAGGCCATTCGTGTGGGTGTGAACCACGGTTCACTCTCCGACCGCATAATGAGCCGCTACGGCGACACTCCTTCGGGTGTGGTGGAGTCTTGTATGGAGTTCCTGCGCATCTGCCGCGACGAGAATTTCAGCAACGTGGTTGTCTCCATTAAAACCAGCAACACCGCAATGATGGTTACCACCGTGCGCCGTTTGGTGGCCGTGATGCAGAGCGAGGGCATATCCTTCCCCCTGCACTTGGGCGTAACCGAGGCGGGCGATGCCGAAGACGGCCGCATAAAGAGCGCCGTGGGAATAGGCGCCCTGCTTGCCGACGGCATTGGCGACACCATACGCGTGTCACTTGCCGAGGCCCCCGAGAACGAAATCCCCGTGGCAAAGGAACTTGTGGAATATATATCAAAGCGTGCAGGGCACGCACCCATTGCAGGCGAGCCATACGAGGGCTTCTGCTACCAAGAGCCAGTGCGCCGCGCTACCGTGGCTGTGGGCTGTGTTGGTGGCGCGCAGGTGCCCGTGGTTGTGGGCGAGGCTGTCGATGCCCCCGACATCACCCCCGATTTCATCGGTTCGCAGTTGCCCACGGTGAGCATCGATGAGGCTGCCGATGGCTCTGTAATATCACTCTGCATCCGTTGCCTCTCACCCGAAAACATCGCCAAGCTAAAGGCTCTAAAAGATATTGTGATAGTGGCAAACAGCACCCACGCCAACCCTGTGGGCGAGTTGCGTGCGGTAATTCATAAATTGGCCGCTGAGGGTGTCGCTGCTCCTGTTATAGTGCACCGCTGCTACAAAGAAACCGCTGTGGAAACATTGCGCATAAAGGCTGCTGCCGACCTGGGCGTGCTGCTCATCGACGGCCTTGTCGATGGCATTTGGTTGGAAAACCCCGGCATTGCGGCAACCGACATCAATTCCATTGCATTCGGCATTCTGCAGGCCACCCGTGCCCGCATAAGCAAAACCGAATATATTGCCTGCCCGGGTTGCGGCCGCACAATGTACGACCTGCAGGGCACGCTTGCCAAGATTAAGGCTGCCACAGCCCACCTCAAAGGCCTTAAAATAGGCGTTATGGGCTGCATAGTGAATGGCCCCGGCGAGATGGCCGATGCCGACTATGGCTATGTGGGCGCCGCCCGCGGCAAAGTGAGCCTCTACCGCCAAAAAGAGTGTGTGGAAAAGAATATCCCCGAGGATGAGGCTATAGAGCGCCTTTTGCAGCTGATTGATAGCGACAAGGCGAAGAGATAACAAATATATTTATCACAGACAGGGCAGCGTGAATCACGCTGCCCTGTCTGTGTGTTGTCGCCTTGCAAACATAAATGAATATAAACTTTTGGGCAGACACATTGGTCTGCCCCTACGGCAACCTATTGCACCTTGTTCTGCACACTTGTAAAAACAAATTTTATGGTAAAATATCTAAAAACAGAAATGAACTAAACAAACCGGCAACCACGGCTGTTAAGTAATTGTTACTTAATAAAAAATATAAAGATTGTGGATGCTGCAAAATTCAGGAAGGAGCTGTTAGAGGTACAGTCGGAACTGCAACGCTTTGCGTACAAACTAACAGCAGATAAAGAGGAGGCTAACGACTTGCTGCAAGAAACATCGTTAAAGGCACTTGACAATATGGACAAATACACGCCCGACACCAATTTCAAGGGCTGGATATATACCATAATGCGCAACATATTCATAAACAACTACCGCAAGGTGGTGCGCGACCAAACCTTTATAGACCACACCGACAACCTCTTTCACCTGAACAGCTCGCAGGAATTCGATGACTACGTCACGGAAAACAATTACGACAGCAAGGAGATTTACCGCGTTGTAAACAGCCTCCCCCGCGAATACCGCATACCCTTTCTTATGCACCTATCGGGCTACAAATACCGCGAAATAGCCGAGCGCCTATCGCTGCCACTGGGCACGGTAAAAAGCCGCATATTCTTCACCCGCCAGCACTTGCAACGCCTGCTTAAGGATTACAGGTAACCTCTCATTCTATTGGTTCAAATTGGTTCATTAAATAGTCAAAATAAATATTAATATTTATTTATTTGATGTTGCAATAAATAATACATACATTTGTTGCGTAAAACCAAGGAATAAAATATATTGGCTATGCTGTTCCCTGCGCACAACCCTTGCGCCACCCCGCTTGTAGCGGGTTTTGCGCTATGTGCCACGGTGTAATGCGGAATATATGTAACCATCAAAAATATAAAAACTATGAAAAAAATGAAACACCTGTTCTCTTTGCTGTTGCTCCTTGTGTGCGTGCAAGCATATTCGGCAATGGATGGCTCGGGAGTGCCCGAGGGCGACACAAACTATTTTTACATCGAGGAGGGCTGCACCGTGCAGCCCGGCGGTGCCAGAACCAATTACGCAGTATCATTTGTGGGTACCGACCACTTTACTGCCTACAATATTGTTTTTAACTACCCCGAGGGTATAAAAATAGATATGATAAGTGAGGGCAACCCCCGTGCCACCATTTACAAAGGTACCGGCAGCCCATACCCTTATACAATGGAGGAAGTTGAAGATGAGGAAACCGGCGATTGGGTGGAGCAAAAGGTATATACACACGCTGTTTATAGCAACGTGGTGGGCAATACACTGCGTTTGGGCTGTTTTTCCACTCTTAACGCCGACTTCACTGCAACCAACGGCCGCCTTTTCCGTGTCTATTTCACCGCTTCGCCCTACGTGAAGCCCGGCCCCCTGCCCATAGCCTTCACCGAGCAGAAATTTGTGAAAAGCGACGAAACAGCCAAGGTTCCCACCAACTACACATCTACCGCAATCACCGTGGGCACCACCAGCACAATAACCCTCAATGTGTCGGCGGCAAACAAGTTCGGCACCTGCATACTGCCCTTCGATGCCGCAATACCCGAGGGCCTCAAGGTGTATAGCTGCTCGTCGGTAGATGGCGATTGCCTTGTGCTCACCGAGCAACAGAGCTTTGCCGCATACACCCCCTACATACTCTATGCCGAGAACGGCTGCACAGCCACCCTCACAGGCGAGGTAGATGCCACCAAGTACCAAGAAGTCGTTACCGATGGCTACATTAGCGGCACCGTTGTTACAACCTCGGTGGCAGGTGGCGCAGGCAACTACGTTATGCAAAACAAGGGCGACGGCCCTATGTTCTACAAGGTGGGCGACACTCCCTTCTCGCTTGCCCCGGGCAAATGCTGGCTCACAATCCCCAATGCACAGCAGAGCGCCCTATCCTTCCGTTTTCAAGATGGAACAACAGGCATTGGCAGCATAGCTGCCGCTGATGCCGGCAACACCATATACGACCTCAACGGCCGCGTGGTTACCAATATGCTCCCCGGCAAGTTGTATATACAGGGTGGCAAAAAAGTTTGGGGCACCGGTAAGTGATGCATTCTCCTCTTTGCGTTTTGTCATTCCGACAGAGCCTTGCGACGAGGAATCTCAAATTTAGATGCTTTTTAATAGAACAAAAAACATTAAAAAATATAAAGCTATGAAAAAGAGTTTTTTAAGACAACTGTTCACCGCCCTGTTGCTATTGTGCGGCACGGTGGCAAGTGCACACGATTTTGAGGTAGATGGAATATTCTACAATATAACAAATAGTGCTAATAAAACCGTGATGGTAACCTTTAGTGGTTTAACTCCCGAAACTGTTGCCAATGAATATACAGGCTCGGTTGTTATCCCCGCCACTGTTACCTATAACGATATAACTTATAGTGTAACCCGCATTGGAGATTATGCGTCCCGAAATTGCACCGGCCTCACAAGTGTCACCATTCCGGGTAGCGTAACAAGCATAGGAGGTTCTGCGTTCTATGGTTGCACCGGCCTCACAAGCATCACAATCCCTAATAGCGTGACAAGCATAGGAAGTGGTGCGTTCGGTGCTTGCACCGGCTTTGCAAGCGTAACCATTCCGGGTAGCGTAACAAGCATAGGACCGTATGCGTTCCAAAATTGCACCGGCCTCATAAGCATCACAATCCCTAATAGCGTGACAACCATTCAAGATAATGCGTTCAATGGTTGCAGCGGCCTCACTGCAGTGCACATAAGCGACTTGGCTGCTTGGTGTGGCATTGATTTTGGCAACTATGAAGCCAACCCATTGTACCGCGGGCACAACTTATATCTCAATGGAGAGTTGGTAACCAACCTTGTAATCCCCAATGATGTTAAAACTATAAAAGACCATACTTTTGCCGGTGGTGTATGTTTCACCGATGTTACTATCCATAGCGGTGTAACAAGCATTGGCGTATATGGCTTTTTGGATTGCCCGGGGTTAAGTGAAGTTACTATCCCTAACAGTGTTACAACAATAGGCGACAATGCTTTTTGGAATGGTACGGGTTTGCGAAAAATTACAATAGGTAATGGCGTTGCAAAAATTGGCAGTAGCGCATTTTATAATTGCACCGGCCTCTCGGCGGTATATATAAGCGACTTGGCTGCTTGGTGTAGCATTGCTTTTGGCGATGATGTCGCAAATCCGCTGTATCACGCAAAAACGTTGTATATTAATAACGAGTTACAAACCAATATTGTAATTCCCGAAAATATAACTGCGCTTGGTAACCATACATTTGTGAATGTAAATGCGCTTTTTACACTCGAAACAACCACACCGCCCACAGTTACTTCCAATACCTTTTCATCAAATGCGTCGTTTTCAGTGCCCGTTAGTGCATTGGATACATATAAAAACGATGCAAGCTGGGCTACATACGCCTCAAATATTGTATCGGCCGATTATGCTGTTCTTTCGCTCAATATTACAGCCGAAGAGGGCGCATCGGCATTGCTCAAGGAGATTGGCGATGCCAACACCGCAAGCGTTTGCGACCTCACCATTAAAGGCAGTATAAACAGCTACGATGTAATTATTTTGCGCGATAAAATGCCCAAATTACGCCACCTCGATATAAGCGAGGCCGCTGTTGTGGCAAGCAGCAAGGCTTTCTATGGAACATCGTGCACGGGTGAAAACGATTTGGGTGATGATGCTTTCCGTGGTTTGTCAAATCTTTCGAGCATTAAGTTACCTAAAGACCTTGTGCGCATAGGTAGTTATATGTTCAGTAATTGCGGCGGGCTTAAAACTATTACAATGGGTAATAGTGTAAAAAGTATTGGTTCCTATGCGTTCCAATTTTGCACCGGCCTCACCGGCGTAACAATCCCCAATAGCGTAACAAGCATAGGAGGTTGGGCGTTCAGTCGTTGTGGCGCTCTCGCAAATGTTGCAATGGGTAATAGTGTAAAAAGTATTGGTTCCTATGCGTTCCAATATTGCAGCGCCCTTAAAGAAATTAAACTGCCTCCCACATTGCAGACAATAGGAAAAAATGCATTTTTTGTTTGCCGTGCCCTCGCTGAGGTGCGCCTCCCCAGTTCAATATTGTCGGTGGCAGAGAGCGCTTTCTCCGATTGCAATGCCATAAAGAATGTATATACATATACCATTGAGCCCACAAGCATAGCGGAAAGTACATTCAGCACCACAGCGTTCCAGAACGCTACGTTGCACGTGCCCTCCACAAGCTACTGGAACTACTACTGGAACGATGGTTGGAAGCGCTTCCTCAACCTCTCTTATTTCGATGAACCATACGACTACTTCTACCTGAACAACGACTACACACTCGACGAGGAGACCGGTTACATCGACGGCACCCCCGACGTGGATATAAACGCCGGTGGTGGTCTTGTGGTAGAGGGTGAGACAAGCGACAACGAGGATGTGAAACAGGAACTTGGCGATGTGAACATTAACCACGATGGCAGCGGCACCAGCGGCTCCATCATAGGCGACAACAACGTGCACGCCGATAACCTCAACATAAGAATAAACATCAAGGGTGGCCGTTGGTATTTCTTCGCCTTCCCGTTCGATATTCCTTTCTCAAAGATAAGTATGGAAAATGGCACACAGTATGTGTTCCGCTACTACGACGGCGAGGAGCGTGCCAAGAATGGCAAGGGTGGTTGGAAGGATATTAACGAGAACCACCTGAAGGCTGCCCGCGGATATATATTCCAAGCCGCTGCCGACGATGTGCTTGTGCTCAACATTGCCGATGTGCGCTTTAAGAAGGAAGATAAGTACAACGAGCTTGTGGAGCACGTTACCGAGAACTTGCAAGATGCAAGCTGGAACTTCACCGGTAACCCCTACCTGAGCTACTACGACATTAACAACCTTGGCTACGATGCCCCCATCACAATATGGAACGGCAGTTCGTACGAAGCTATACGCCCGGGTGACGACGATTACCACTTTGCTCCCTTTGAGGCATTCTTTGTGCAGAAGCCCGAGGACAAGGGTAGTGTGGATTTCAATGGCGATGACCAAAAGACACACAAGAAGGCGCAGGCTGCCAATGCTGCCAACGCTGCAAGGCGTGCAGGTGCTCCCGTGGCACGCGACCGCAAACTGGTGAATATTGCTATAAGTGGTGAGAACGCTGCTGCCGACCGCACCCGCGTGGTGTTCAACGACAAGCAGTCGCTTGCCTACGAAACCGCTTGCGATGCCGTTAAGTTCGAGAGCGATGCTGCCGCACAGCTATATACACTCGACAACAAGAATGTGCGATATGCCATCAATGAGCGCCCCGTGGGCAACGGTACCGTTCCCGTGGGTGTGAAACTTGCCAACAGCGGCCGCTACACCATCTCGGCCGAGCGTATGGACACCGCCGTGCTGTTGAAAGACGAAAAGACCGGCACCGTGCATAACCTTGCCGAGGGTGCATATACCTTTATTGCCGATGCCGGCACCGACGAGGCACGCTTTGCACTTGTATTCAACGGTGGCACCACCGGCATAGAAAGCGCTGTTGCTGCCGATGCAGTTGCCGCAGTGGATGGTGGCGTGAACATTGAGAACGCTGCCGGTGCCGTGGTAGAAATATATACCGCAGCAGGTGCAGTGGTTGTTTCCGATGTCGTGTCGGGCTATGTGGCTCTGCCTGCCGGTGCATACATCGTAAAAATCAATGGCAACAGCATAAAGGTTGCCGTAAAATAATCTAAGCGATGAAAACCGTAATTAAATATCTGTTGTGTGCGCTACTCCTGCTATGCGGGAGCAGCCTGCACGCGCAGGTCGATTTCAACCCCACCAACCCGTCGGAGCCTAACCTATATTTATATAGGAATGTATCGGTGGCATCGTACCCATCGGCTGCGGGCTATGTGTCGAGTGGCGGCCGTTGGTTAGAGGGCAGCTCGCACACGCTGAGCACATCGGCGCGCAGCACCCTTTATACCTTCTCGCACTGGACACTGAACGGCGAGTACTACTCCTCGTCGTCGCGCTTCACATTTACGTTGGGCAGCGAGGATATGGCGTTTGTGGCGCATTACGATTACACGCCCCCCTCGCCATCGGAGCCAAGCCTCATTATAAAGAACGAATTGTTCCTTGTGCCTTACCCCGAGGGTGCCTGTACTTTTAACCGCGCAAGCGGCACAACCGTGCTTTACGATGACTGGGTTACCCTCACCGCCACCCCAAGCACCGGTTTCCAATTCCTTGGCTGGTACGACGGCACAGGCGCCAAGGTGAGCAGCAGCCTCTCGTTCAACTACCAAATGCCCGACGAGGATGCCACCCTCACCGCCCGTTTCGAGTATAACCCCGCCAACCCGTCGGAGCCCTCGGGCGACGGCTCGCAAACCAATGTGCAGACCACCCCGCGTGGCGATGTGAACAAGGACCTCGCGGTGGATTTGCAGGATATTGTGATAGTGCTTAACACCTTTTTGGGCAAAAACGGCAACGAGGAGAGCAGCGCTCTATGCGACCTCAACGGCGACGGAACGGTGGATATTGAAGATGTTGTGAAAGTATTAAATGTATTCTTAAAAAAATAGATATGAAAAGTTATAAAAAACCTATGGCCGAACTTGTGACAATAGATTGCATCGGCTTTATTGCGGCATCGCCCGCAGGCCCCGAACTTAAATTCACCTCGGAACAGGCCGACAACAATGCGGAGGCCCTTTCAAAAAAGCAGGATGGTTCCTGGGGCAGTTTATGGAATAAGTAAACAAGTAGCAAAAAAAAATAGAACCCGCGGGTTCTATTTTTTTTGCCAACCTGCAACGGTAAGCCGATTTTGCGCGTTTATTAGTTAATAGTTGCTAAAAATTTAGCAAAAATGTGGTGAAATTATTTTTTATTTACTATAATTGCACCGTGTTAACTATTAAACGTTATTACTATGAAGCGGAGCAATCGATTGTTAGTATGTGAAAAGTTGGAGAGAAACCAGGCGTATCTGCTGGACACTGCAATGTCGTTAACAAAGAATGTTGCCGAGGCACAGGATTTGCTGCAGCAGACCTCGCTTGCTATTCTTGCCAATGCCGACAGCTACGAGGAGATGGGGTGTTTCATTGGCTGGGCCACAAAGATTATGAGACACTTACACCTCAATAACGAGAATTACAAGAAGATTCGTAAAAAAATGGGGTACGATGATATCCCTGCCGACGACTCCTCTGTTGCCGTATGCGAAAACGATGAAACGTGTTATTGTCGTGACGTGTACGATTTCATCGCTGCCGGCCTGCCAACCGAACAGGCCGATGCCATATCGCTCGCCTTTGAGGGATACAGCTATAACGAGATTGCCAATGAGGTAAGCTCCACACCGGCCACAGTGAAAAACCGCATTCACGCTGCGCGTACCATTCTGCGCAAAGAGTTTGGTGATTGAGCTGTAAATTAAACGGGTTCTTGCTATATAATTCTATTTTTTATCATTATCTTCGCAAGTTAAACAGGAGATTATAAACGATAAATAATAGAATGATATGGAAAATAACCTGATGATATATAATACGCTGTCGCGTAAAAAGGAACTATTCGAGCCGTTGCACGCCCCCAATGTGGGCCTTTATGTGTGCGGCCCCACAGTATATGGCCCTGCTCACCTGGGCCATGCACGCCCCGCAATTACATTCGACGTGCTCTTCCGTTACTTGCAGAACATTGGTTACAAGGTGCGCTATGTGCGCAACATCACCGATGTGGGGCACTTGGAGCACGATGCCGATGATGGCGAGGACAAGATATCGAAGAAGGCACGCCTTGAGCAGCTCGAGCCTATGGAGGTGGTGCAGCAATATACGCTTCACTATCACAAGGTGATGGAGGCGCTCAACGTGTTGCCGCCAAGCATAGAGCCGCACGCATCGGGCCACATAATAGAGCAGATAGAGCTCGTGAAGGAGATTATGGACAATGGCTTTGCATACGAGAGCCAGGGTTCGGTATATTTCGACGTGGCAAAGTATGACAAGGCGCACCACTATGGTGTGTTGTCGGGCCGTAACCTCGACGAGGTGCTCAACACCACACGCGAACTCGACGGCCAGAGCGAGAAGCGCAACCCCGCCGATTTTGCTTTGTGGAAATGTGCGCAGCCCGAACATATTATGCGCTGGCCCTCTCCCTGGAGCAACGGTTTCCCCGGCTGGCACTGCGAGTGCACCGCTATGGGCCGCAAATATCTGGGCGAGCAGTTCGACATCCACGGTGGCGGTATGGACCTTGTGTTCCCTCACCACGAGTGCGAGATAGCACAGGGTGTGGCAGCTATGGGCAAGCCTGTGGTTAAATATTGGATGCACAACAATATGATTACCATTAACGGCACCAAGATGGGCAAGTCGTTGGGCAATTTCATCACCCTCGACGAGTTCTTCACAGGCTCGCACAAACTGCTTGCACAGCCCTATTCGGCTATGACTATACGTTTCTTCATCTTGCAGGCACACTACCGCAGCACCGTCGATTTCAGCAACGATGCCTTGCAGGCTGCCGAAAAGGGTATGCAGCGCCTTATGGATGCCTACAAGACACTTTGCGGCCTCACTGCGCAGGGCGAAACATCGGTTGATGTTGCAGGCTTGCGTGCCAAGTGCTATGCCGCAATGAACGACGACCTCAACACAGCACAGGTGATTTCGCATCTGTTCGATGCATCGCGCGCCATCAACCAGATTGCCGACAAAAAGGCCACAATCTCGGCAACCGACCTGGCCGAGCTCAAAGAGACCTTTGCACTCTTTATGTTCGACATCCTGGGCTTGAAGGAGGAACGTGGTTCCGACAGCGCCCGCGAAGAGGCATTCGGCAAGGTGGTGGATATGTTGCTCGAGCAGCGCCAGGCAGCCAAGGCGGCCAAGGATTGGGCTACAAGCGACAGGATACGCAACGAACTTGCCGCACTCGGCTTTGAAATTAAAGACTCAAAGGATGGTGCAACCTGGAAATTGAATAAATAACATCATTATTTGCAGGGGCACACACGAGTGCGCCCCTGCAATATAATATAGTAAACCAATTGCTTGTGGATAAAAAAATATTTAGTGTAACTGTATTGTTTGTGTTGCTGCTCTCAGTCATACTCCTTGCAGCCTGTGGTGGCAACAAGAAAGCCCCCGCACAGGTCGAAATGGCTGTGGTGGTTCCCGTGTTCGATGCCGACAGCGCATACAGCTACGTGGAACGCCAGGTGGCCTTCGGCCCCCGCGTGCCCAACAGTGCGGCACACCGCGCCTGTGGCGATTATCTTGAATCGTTTTTGCGTGCTTGCGGTGCCGATGTGGTGGCGCAGCAGGTGGAACTCACAGCATACAACGGCGACCGTTTGCAGGCCCGTAACATTATAGCGCAGTTCCAACCGCAAAACAAAAAACGCGTGATGCTTTGCGCCCACTGGGACAGCCGCCCCTGGGCCGACAGCGATCCCGATGAGAGCAACCATTACAAACCCATTCTTGGTGCCAATGATGGTGCAAGCGGTGTAGGTGTGCTCCTGGAGATTGCGCGCCAGATATCGTTGGTGCAGCCTGCCGTGGGAGTGGACATTGTGCTGTTCGATGCCGAGGACTATGGTCGTCACGAAAACGACCACTACAACGGGCCGGGAATAGATAACTCCTGGGCGTTGGGCTCGCAATATTGGGCACGCTTCCCCCACAAGAGCAACTACAACGCCCGTTATGGTATCTTGCTCGACATTGTGGGCGCTCCATCGTCGCGTTTTCTTCGCGAGGGCATTTCGGACCATTTCGCCTCCAACATAGTGGATAAGGTGTGGGCGCAAGCCGCCAAGTGGGGCTATAGCGACTACTTTGTGAACGAGCAGGGCGGTATGGTCACTGACGACCACTATTATGTGAACAGTTTTATGGGCCTGCCCTGCATAGATATAATAAACTACGATGCATCGAGCCCCAATGGCTTCGGCCCGCATCATCACACGCTGAAAGACGATATGGACTGGATAGATGCCACTACGCTTAAAGCGGTGGGGCAGACCGTGATGGCTGTTATTTATAACGAGAAATAGGCTGCAGGTGGCAGTATCTGCGCAAATTACCGAAGCAATGAGTACGATAAACGAAAAACAAGACAATATAATAGAGGAGTTCAGCGGCTTCGACGATTGGCTCGACCGCTACCAGTTGCTTATAGACCTGGGTAGTGAGCAACCCCCGCTCGACGAGCAGTACAAAACCGACAATAACCTCATCGAAGGCTGCCAGAGCCGTGTGTGGCTGCAGGCCGATTATGTAGATGGCAAGGTGCTTTTCCGTGCCGAGAGCGATGCGCTCATAGTAAAAGGCATTGTGGCTTTGCTCATAGATGTATATTCGGACCACACCCCCGACGAAATCCTTGGCAGCGACCTCTACTTTGTGGAGGCCATAGGCCTTAAGGAGCATTTGTCGCCCACCCGCAGCAACGGCCTTCTTGCAATGATTAAGCAGATGAGGCTCTATGCGCTCGCCTTCAAGGCAAAGCACGGGTAAGGATTATACTATATCAACCCCGGCATCAGTAACCGATAGCGTTACCTCGGCACCCTCTATAAGCGGCAGGTTGTGGTTGCAGTGCCCCACGGGGAAATTGAAGCACACGGGTATGCCGTACTCTTTAATTATATTATGTATAAGTTCGTATGTGGTGCCGCCAAAGCCGGTGTGTTCCTTTACATCGGTAAACTGCCCCACAACGAGCCCGCCAATCTTCTCTAATGCCCCGGCATACTTCAGTTGGTACATAAGCCTCTCCACGCGGTAGGGTAGTTCGCCCGTGTCCTCTATAAAAATTACTCTTCCATCGGCAAATATATCGTATCGCCCGCCTGCCAACGCTGCAGTTACCGACAGGTTGCCACCAGCAAGCGTGCCCCGTGCCTCTCCTTTTATATTAAGGCTGTGTGGCGGTATGTGGTAGCAGGGCTTTGCTCCTTTGAGAATATCTATTATTTGCAGTGTAGTGCTGTCGGTCGGCAGGGTTGCTATGTGGCGGCACTGCGGGGCGTGCAAGGCCTGTACCCCGCTTGCAAGGCAGGCTGCGTGCAGGGCCGAAATGTCGCTCATCCCTATCAGCCACTTGGGGTGGCGGGCGATGAGTGGGGCGAATTGCTCAATCAGATGCACGCTGCCATATCCTCCATAGCTGCATAGAATGGCTTTTACGTCGCTGCGGGTGAGCAGGGTGACAAGGTCGCTCAGCCGTTCGGCTGCCGTGCCGCTGTAATATCCGTTGCGCGTGAGGCAGTGGGGCGCTATCTCCACCGCAAAGCTGTGGCTGCGCAACACCTGCGCTGCCTGCTCCACAAGTGCCGCCTCGCGTATGGCGCCTGCAGGCGATGCTATGGCTATGAGGTCGCCCTCTTTAAGCGGTGCGGGGGTTATCATTGCGGTCTCTTTTCGATAATAATATAGATGCCGTTCCAAACTTTCTAAATATCAACGCTTGTGTCATATCGAGCGCACGCGAGATATCTCAATCGCTATTTGCTTGGAGATCCCTCACTGCGTGTCGGGATGACATTGAGCAAGGGGCCTGCTCAATCGCAAGGCTTGGTGCTCACAATTTTATACAGCTTGTCGGCGGGGCGCACCTTGGCGGGTACCTTGAACGATACATATACCCCTTTGGGCACGGTATCCACAGGGCCTAAATCCACGCGGGCCTCCTCTAACTCCAGGTACATTGCTCCCGTTGTGGGGCCTGTTACAAGCAGTTTGTCGCCCACGTGCAGCTCGCTTGCCTCTATGTAGAACTCGCCCACACCGAGCTTTGAAAAGTATTTCACTCCGCGGCCCACATACACCTTTTTCTCTGTGGCTTGCGAGCCATATATGTTGCTCCACTCGCCAATCTTCTGCCCCAGGTAGTAACCATCCCAGAAACCGCGGTTGAAAACGGTGGCCAAGCGGCTGTCCCACTCATCCTTCTTCTCCTCGGTGAATGTGCCGTTGATGTATGCCTCCAAGGCCTCGTTGTAGCAGCCGGCCACGGTCTGCACATATTCGGGGCCACGGGCACGCCCCTCTATCTTGAACACTCGCACACCGGCCTCAATCATCTTGTCCATAAAACGTATGGTCTTGAGGTCCTTGGGCGACATTATGTACTTGTTGTCAACCTCGAGCTCTATGTCGCTTTCGCGGTCTTTTACAATGTAGCCGCGGCGGCACACCTGCATACACTCCCCGCGGTTGGCGCTGCGGCCAAGCTGGTGAAGCGACAGGTAACATTTGCCCGAAATGGCCATACACAGTGCTCCGTGGCAGAACATTTCAATTCTTATGAGCTCGCCTTTGGGGCCGCAAATGTTCTCGTCTATTATTACCTTGTGTATTGCTGCCACCTGCTCCATATTAAGCTCGCGTGCAAGCACCACCACGTCGGCAAATTGGGCATAGAACTTCAGTGCCTCGCTGTTGCTTATGTTCAGCTGTGTGGATAGATGCACCTCCATACCCACGCGGTTGCAGTACTGCATCACTGCCACATCGGCTGCAATCACGGCCGATATGCCACTCTCCACCGCTGCATCCACAATCTTGTGCATCATATCTATGTCGTTCTCGTATATAATGGTGTTCACCGTGAGGTAGCTTTTTATGTTATGCTCGTCGCATATCTGCGCTATCTCCCTCAGGTCGTTTATGGAGAATGCGCTTGCCGAGTGTGAACGCATATTCAGGTGCTCTATTCCAAAGTATATGGAATTGGCACCGGCCTGTATTGCGGCTGTGAGGCTTTCGCGTGAGCCCACAGGGGCCATTATTTCAATTTCGTTTCTCTGAATCATATTCGGGCGTTTCTTTGAAAATGTTATATGGCGCTAAGTTACTAAAAAAAGAGAAACAACAGCCATACGTGTGTGCAAAATGTGGCTGTTCTTGCCTGCTCCGCATTGCTTGCGGGCGCGGTGTGGCTGCGGCTTGCTGCTCTTTGCTTGTAAATTCCCGTTTTTTGCACTAATTTCGCAGGCAAATAGAAGACTGTATGAAGATTGCCGATATTGAATTTGGGCAGTACCCTGTGTTTCTTGCCCCAATGGAAGATGTAACCGATGCTGCTTTTCGCCTGCTGTGCAAGCGGTTCGGGGTTGATATGGTATATACCGAATTTGTGTCGAGCGATGCTCTTATACGCGATATAAACAGCACGGTGCGCAAGCTCACGGTGTATGAACAGGAGCGCCCTGTGGCCATTCAGATATACGGCAACGAGGTTGGCCCTATGGTTGAGGCCGCCAAACGTGTCGAGGCTGCCAAGCCCGATATCTTGGATATAAATTTCGGCTGCCCTGTGAAAAAGGTGGCTCGCAAGGGGTGTGGTGCCGGTATGTTGCAGAATATCCCCAAACTGCTGGAAATTACCAAAGCCGTGGTTGATGCCGTGAATATTCCCGTAACAGTGAAAACCCGCCTGGGCTGGGACGAGAACAGCAAGTGCATTGTGGACCTTGCCGAGCGTTTGCAGGATTGCGGCATTGCCGCTCTCACCGTGCACGGGCGCACGCGCGCACAAATGTACACCGGCGATGCCGACTGGACTCTCATAGGCAAAATAAAAGAAAACCCTCGTATGCACATTCCCATAATAGGCAATGGCGACATCAAAACGCCCGAGCGTGCCCGCGAGTGTTTCGAACGTTACGGCGTTGATGCCATAATGATAGGGCGTGCCAGCTTTGGCCAGCCGTGGATTTTTAGGGATGTGAAGCACTATTTGCTCACAGGCCAGCCGGCGGTGCCATTTACCTTCAAGGAGTGTATGGATATTTTGCGCACACAGGTGCACGACAGCGTGGAGTGGTTGGGCGAGCGCCCCGGTATTTTGCACGTGCGCCGTCATCTTGCAGCCACTCCCTTGCTCAAGGGCTTGCCCGATTTCCGCCCCCTGCGCATTGCTATGCTGCGTGCCGAAAAGGTGGATGAGCTTATGGCGATAATGCAGGAGATAGAAGATATATATGGGAAATAATAACAGAATAGGCCGACCAAAAGGTCGGCCTATTCTGTTATTATTTTGTAAATTACTCCTTGTAAATTACTCTTCGGCAAGCCCCATCTCCACCCAGCAGGCGAAAATCTTTTCGCAATCCTCGCGGGCGGTCTTCTCGTCAACCTCATATTCGCGGGTAAGCAACTCCACCATAGTGTCGATGCTGAAGCTGTCGAGTGTGCAGCAGCCTTCCCATAGATAGGCGGCGGTTTCGTTGAGGCTTATTATTTTGCTGTAATCTACATTCTCAATACCTGTGGGCACAATTATATATTCGCCACATACGTTTTGCAGTTCAAAACCTTCTTTAATCTTCATATCGTCAAAATATTTTCAAAATTATTCTTCTGTAAAAAGCAAGCAGCCAGCGGCGCACGGGGTTGCAGGCTTGCCACACGGCCGAGTAGCAGCGCCACAGCTTGCTGTTTGTGCTCACATATCTTCCCTTGCGTATGAACGCCTCGGCTGTGCCCACTAATTTGTCGGCTGTAAATTGCTCCACCATCTTCAGCGGGTTGCCGTCGCCGCGCATAGTGATTACATTGCCCTCTATCTTTATTATGCGGTGCAGCGCATATCGCTGTGGCAGCACCTCGGCAAGTACCACCTGCCCCACGCCGGGCTCTGCGGGTGGTACGAGTACAACCTTGTCGCGCCCGCTACCCAAAAAGGGGTGCATACTTATGCCATAAACAGTGAAGGTAACGCTTTTGCGGCCCTCTTGACGAAAGCGGCGCACCACCTCCTGCATAAAAACGTGGTTGTTTACCTTTATTTGTCTCTTTTCTATCTCCATTACAGCCCGAATGCGTTGCTCGATACCTGCGCAGCCTCCTCGTCGGCACGGCAATAGAGTGTGTGCACCGGTATTCGGCTCAATATCTTGCTTATGGTGCCACAAATCTTCATATGAATATCCTTGTCGAACTTCATTGTGGACATTGAACTCAGCAGTATGCCGAACGCTACGGGTATATCTTCCCTCTTGATGCTGTTCTCTTTCTCCTGCTCAATGGCTGCAAAGCCGCCAATGGGGTATTGCACGTTTTTGTATATGGGGCGTTTGCCGCTCCATGGAGAACCATACACCATAGGAGTGCCGTCGTCAGCTATGCGTATGACGGGGTTGTCGTCGTTTATCAGCGTGCTGCCCTCAATGTGTTTCACCCACATATCGCTGTGTGTGCTCTTGCCTTGTCCGCTCTTGCCAAGAAACATATATGCCTTGCCGCCATTTTCCACTACCGACGAGTGCACAAGCAGGGTGTTGTGCTGTGCAGTGCATATTGTGTAAATGAGCATCATTGAGTTGTTTACACCAAAGGCTTTCTGCACATCGGTGCCGCGTGTGGTGATAGTGATGTTTCTGTATTCCTCGTCGGTTTCAATGAATGCGCAGGGGGTGTTACCCATCAGTATGAGCACTTGGTATGAACCGTTATCTCTTTTATATACTTCGAACGTGGCTGTCGGGCAGGGAAATGTTCCTATCTTTTTGCCTTGCCACGATGGGATGATGCTGTTGTCTATGGTTACGGTAAAGAGCGCCTCGCCTGTCTGCTCGGCTTTGAAAGGCTCCATTGTGGGTAGTAATTGCGATGTGTTTCCCTCCATATTGTTTATGGTGAACGGGTGTCCGCCTACAATGTAGTGTGTTTGTTGCATATATTACGAGGTTCTGGGTTAAGAGTTTTCAAAGTGCGAAGATACTATAAAATGCTCAATTTTCAACCATATTCAACATCTTTTTGTAGTTATACATTATTATATATATAATAGATGTGGTCGGTAATACTCAGGTTGCGTGTTTTTTTTTGAAATAAAATGGGCTCCATTCGTGTATCGTTGTATGTTTTTTACTACATTTGCTGTAATTTGGATAGAACGATAAATATAAAAGGAA
Organism: Bacteroidaceae bacterium; assembly: GCA_017536765.1. Taxonomy (GTDB): domain Bacteria; phylum Bacteroidota; class Bacteroidia; order Bacteroidales; family Bacteroidaceae; genus HGM04593. The sequence goes on along the minus strand of JAFXGV010000084.1, from coordinate 2,009 downwards.
AACTGCTCCTCACCCACACGCCGTTGGTGATGGGCATCTTGAATGTCACCCCCGACTCTTTTTACGCTTCGTCGCGTAAAAACGATGGTGACAGCCTGCTTGCGGCTGCGCGCGAGATGCTCGATGCCGGTGCTGCCATCCTCGATATAGGCGGCTGCTCCACCCGCCCCACGGGCGAGCCTGTTCCCGAAGATGAGGAACTGCGCCGCCTGCACGCAGCGCTCGATGTGCTCGATGCATTCCAGCCTGCTGATACTGTTATTTCTGTCGATACTTACCGCGCCCGTGTGGCGCGCGAGTGTGTGCGGAACCACAACGTCTCTATCATAAACGATGTGTCGGGCTTTGATTGGGATGCCGAAATGTTCGACACTGCTGTGGAGCTCAATGTGCCCTATGTCTTAACCCACTCGGTAGGGTGGGCGGGCGACTCGGTGGAATATACCTCGTTTCTGCCCGATGTTCTTGCCTCTCTTTCGCGCAAAGTGTGGCAGTTGCATCAGGCGGGTGTCAAGGATGTTATTGTCGATCCCGGCTTTGGCTTTGGAAAGAGTGTGCAGCAGAACTATGAGCTTCTAACATCGCTCCCGCTTTTTGAGCAGTTGGAGGCACCGCTCCTTGTGGGCCTGTCGCGCAAATCAATGATAACAAAAGTGCTGGGCAACACCCCGGTCGATGCACTTGCCGGCACGGTGGCACTGAATATGGCGGCCCTTGAACGCGGTGCCGATATCTTGCGTGTGCACGACGTAAAAGAGGCGGCGCAGTCGGTGAAACTTTTTTCGGAACTCAAAAAGGCGCAAGAGGGCTTGTTTGGCAGAAAGAAGAACGATACTTATATATATTAGGATAAAATGTTTTTTGATATTTCTATAAAAGATATAGTAGATATAATACTTGTGGCGTGCTTCCTGTACTATTTCTATAAACTAATGAAAGAGTCAGGCTCGCTCAATATATTCTCGGGGATATTGGTCTTTATCCTTTTGTGGGTGTTTGTCTCGCGCGTGTTGCAGATGAAACTGCTTGGTTCCATCTTCGACCAGCTTATGAGTGTGGGAGTTCTTGCTCTCATTATAATTTTCCAAGACGAAATACGCCGCTTCTTCAAAACGCTCGGCACGCACAGGCATTTCCGCACGGTGGCCAATTTCTTCTCACGTAAAGGGCTTGCCGACGAAAAAGCCTCGCTTGTTCCCGTGGTGATGGCTTGTATGAGCCTTAGCCAGCAGAAGGTGGGCGCGCTCATAGTGGTAGAAAGGAATGAGAACCTCGACGAGTATGTGCAGACGGGCGAAAAAATAGATGCGGCGTTGAGCCAGCGCCTGATAGAAGCCATCTTTTTCAAGAATGCTCCGTTGCACGATGGCGCCATAGTTATACAGAACGGGCGAATAACGGCTGCGCAATGCATTCTGCCGGTGTCGCACAATCTGAATATCCCCAAAAAACTCGGTCTGCGCCACCGCTCGGCGATGGGCGTTTCGGAGAAAACCGATGCCATTGCCATAGTGGTTTCCGAGGAGACCGGCGCCATTTCGGTTGCAGTAAATGGTAAATTCAAACTTGGTCTCACGGCCCAACAGCTCGAAAGCATCTTGTCAAAGTAATATTATTGCTTAAAATATGTGGGGAGCACGCAAAATTTTGCGTGCTCCTTTTGTTGTCCTTAATCCCTGTTTTTGCATAGCCGCGGAAAAACGCCAAAAAAAAAGACAATTTTTTTTAATTTGTAATAGCTTGAAAATCAACGCTTGCGAAAAAAGATGAAAAATTTCTTGAAAAAAATAGTGGAAAAAGTTTGGTGGTCCGAAAATTTGCCTTACCTTTGTACTCGCTTTCGGCAAGAAACACAGTGAATGCTGAACGCAAGATGATCCTTGAAAACATTCCATACAGACAAGCAGTACAACGTGCTAATTGAAATTTAATTAGTGTATAAGTAAGGAACAATAAAACGAACCGTCAAGATAATTTGATGTACTTTTAATTCCGGCCGGTATCAACTT
>JAFXGV010000011.1 GCA_017536765.1 Bacteroidaceae bacterium | reverse complement strand
GAGGAGGGGGACCGCTCTGCGGTGGAGGAGTTTTATAGTTGCTTGTTTTAGTGCGCATTCAGTAACTCCCTCCCCCTTCGGGTACTCCCTCTTTGGAAGAGGGAGAGCTATTTACCTTATATTGTTTGTTTATTGTTTCGTTTTGCATTTCTTATTAACTCCTCCTCTTGTTTAATAGAGGAGGGGGACCGCTCTGCGGTGGAGGAGTTTTATAATTGCTTGTTTTTAGTGTGCACACAGTAACTCCCTCCCCCTTCGGGTACTCCCTCTTTGGAAGAGGGAGAGCTATTTACATTATATTATTTGTTTATCATTTCGTTTTGTGCTTCTTATTAGCTCCTCCTCTTGTTTAATAGAGGAGGGGGACCGCTTGCGGTGGAGGAGTTTTATAATTGCTTGTTTTTAGCGTGCACACAGTAACTCCCTCCCCCTGCGGGTACTCCCTCTTTGGAAGAGGGAGAGCTGTTTACATTGTCATATTGTTTTTTCTTCAAAGTTATGTTCTATCTCCCAATTTGTGAATTATGTGTTGGTTTTTAACTATTTTAATTTAATCTCTTTTCGGCTGTTATAATTTTCCATATCGTTGAGCACGACTTGGCAACCTTCGTCGAGGCCGGCAACTACCTCCACATAGTCGTAGTTGCTGTTGCCAAGCTGAACCTTGCGGCGCACTATCTTATCGCCCTCTTTCACAAAGAAGGCATATTCGCCTGCACCCTTGTAGTAGTTGCCGTTCTTTATGCGCAACACATCTTCGCGTATGCGGTGCAGAATATATACGTCCACGCGCATACCGTAACGCAGTTTGGGGTGCGATGGCTCGTCGAGCGATATATCGAAGGCTATGTTGCCGCCCTCGCTCTTTGCTTCCACGTTGCTTATTTTGCCTGTGAGTGTCTCTTTTCCTATCTTCACAATCACATCTTTGCCTGTTGCAAGGTTGTCGGCAAGATTTTCGCCCAGCTTGGCGCTTATCTTGAACGATGAGAGGTCGGCCAACGTGGCTATGTGGCTGCCTGCCGCCACCTGTGCTCCCTTGCTGTTGTTTATGAATGTTATGGTGCCGTTCTGCGGGGCGGGCATCTGTGCATCGGCAAGTCGTTTGCGGCTTGCTTCCAACTGCTCTATGAAAATGTTGTACTGCAACTCGCTCACGCGGCGGTTGGAGAGGCGTATCTCTTTTTCGCGCTGCAACTGTTGGCGGCTCTGCTCCAGCTTAAGGCGTGCTGTGGTAACAGCCATTTCGCACTGCCGTACCTTCTCGGTGGTGCCCGAGCCTATGCTGTCGAGGTGCTGCTCGTTGAGCAGTTCCGACTGCAGGCGCTTGAATTCCATCTCGCTTATCTCTATGTTTGTGTGCATATTTGCAAGCATTGTTTCGTCGTTGAGCCTCTGTTGCAGCAGTTGCTGTTGCTTAATCTCCTTTTCGTCGAGCAGTTTCTGGTATTCGCTTTCGGCATCCTTGAGGTCGAGCAGCAAAAGTCTTGTGCCTGCGGTGATGGAGTCGCCATTCTTGCAATAGACATCTACTATGCGGCTGCTGATGGGCGAGTTTATAATGAGCTCCGATGTGGATTGCACATTGCCGCTTGCGCTTATGGTGGTTTCTATGGTGCCGCGGTCTATTGTGGCAAAGGAGAGCGATGCTTCGCTTATGCTTGCCCGCGATATCTCTATTATTATAAGTATTACAAGGCAAAGCGCGGCAAGTACACCTGCTATTTTGCCTATGCTTTTAAGTGTTTGTATGTTTCTTTCTCTCTTTGGTATTGGTTTGTCCATAGTGTGTCGACTTTATCTATCGGTTCTATATCAAAATCCGTGCCAAACTTTTAATTTGTTTATAATCAATGTATTCGCTGTTCCGAGCGGTGTCCGAAAACGGACACTCTGTCCGCTAATGAAACTGCAATGTGTTACACTTTTTAATTACTCTTAAAAAATGGGCGATTTTTTTAATATTATGCATTTATGGATTATCTTCGCACATAGTAAAACAGTTGTGTGAAATGATTCTGGTAATAGATGACAACGAGGCTATAAGAAGTTCCCTCTCCTTTATGTTGCGCCGTGCAAAACACGACGTGGAGGTTGCTGCATCGCCCGCCGAGGCTATCGAGGTGGTGCGTGCCCGCGAGCCGCGTCTCATTCTTATGGATATGAACTACTCGCTATCGACCGATGGCGACGAGGGGCTCTTGCTGCTGAAACAGGTGAAGGTGTTCCGCCCTGCGGTGCCGGTGATACTTATGACCGCGTGGGGTAGCATTGAGCTTGCCGTCAAGGGTATGCGCTTGGGGGCTTTCGACTTCATTACAAAGCCGTGGAACAATGCTGCGCTTATGCAACGCATTGAAACAGCATTGGAGCTCGCCGGCAAAGAGAGTGCCGGTGAGGTGGTGCCCGACGGCTTCGACCGCTGCGGCATTGTGGGGCGCAGCAAGGCTCTTACCGATGTGCTTGCAACGGTGGAGCGTGTGGCAAAGACCAATGCCTCGGTGCTTATAACAGGTGAGAGCGGTACGGGCAAGGAACTTATTGCCGAAGCGCTGCACCGCAACAGCCGTCGCAGTGGCAAGCCCTTTGTAAAGGTCAATTTGGGCGGTGTATCGCAATCGCTGTTCGAAAGTGAGATGTTCGGCCACAAGCGCGGCGCCTTTACCGATGCCTCGGCCGACAGGGTGGGGCGCTTTGAACTTGCCGATGGTGGAACGATATTCCTCGACGAGGTGGGCGAGCTCGATATGAGTTGCCAAGTGAAACTGTTGCGTGTGTTGCAGGACCAGACATTTGAGGTGTTGGGCGACAGCAAGCCCCGCAGGGTAGATGTGCGTGTGGTGTGTGCCACAAACCGCGACCTGCAGCAGATGGTGCGCGAGGGTACCTTTCGCGAGGACCTTTACTACCGCATAAATCTCATTCCGCTGCACCTGCCACCGTTGCGCGAGAGGCGCGAGGACATTGCACCGCTTGCCACACATTTTGCAACGCAATATACAATGCAGAACAGCCTGCAACCGGTGCGCTTTGCACCCGATGCGCTCGATTTCCTCGCACGCCAACACTTTGCCGGTAACATACGCGAGTTGAAGAATGTGGTTGAACGCACCATTCTCATAAATGGCAACGGGCTGCTGCAGGCTGCCGATTTCGAGGGGCAGTGCAGCGCAGCCACTAACATAGTGCCCGACAGCGGCACGGCAGGGCTCACCCTCGATGAACTTGAAATTAACTCCATAAAAAATGCGATTAAGCGTTGCGGTGGTAATATGACACAGGTGGCACAGACACTTGGAATAAGCCGCCAGGCACTCTATCGTCGCTTGGAAAAATATGGACTGAAATAGTTGTTTGCAATGAAGCTGCGTTACCTCTTCATAATACTTGCTCTGCTTGTGATGGCGCCGTTCGCGCTGTTGCTCTTGGGAGTATATACCGGAACCGATGTGCGTTTTATGATTGAGGTGGCCGTGGTTGTGGCAATAATCTATCTTGTATTCTTTTACCGCCGTGTGGTGCGTCCGCTGGACACTATAGCCGATGGCATAGATTTGCTGTCGGCACAGGATTTCAGCAGCAATCTCACAAAGGTGGGGCAGGCCGAGGCCGACAGGATTGTGGAACTCTTTAACCGCCTTATGGGCGAGGTGAAGAACGAACGTTTGCGCTTGCGCGAGCAGAACCATTTTCTCGACCTTCTTGTGAAGGTGTCGCCTATGGGTGTGGTGATTCTCGACTTCAAGGAGCAGGTTACGCTAATGAACCCCGCGGCTTGCAGGTTCTTGAACGTAGATGATGATTGCACGGGCAAGGTGTTGTGGAGCATAGATAGCGAGCTGCTTGCCGAAATATCCAAGATTCCAAATGGGCAGAATGCCACCGTGAGGCTAACGGGTGCAAGGGTGTTCCACTGCTCACGCCTCTCGTTCCTTGACCGTGGTTTCAACCGCCCGTTTATCATAATAGAGCAACTGACAAATGAGATACACAAGGCCGAAAAGGGTGCATACGAAAAAGTTATCCGTATGATTGCTCACGAGGTAAATAACTCGATGGGCGGCATCACTTCCACGCTGAACGCTGTGAGCGATGCTCTTACATCGGTTACAAAAGATACCCTCGAGGGTGATGTGAAAGATATATTGCAGGTGATAAAGGTGTGCGAGGAGCGTGGCTATAATATGAGCCGTTTTATTACCGGCTTTGCCAATGTGGTGAAGATACCAACCCCCAACCTGTGCCGTGTGAATATTAACGATTGCGTGAAGCCCTGCATAGGGTTTATGCAACATCTGTGCCAAGAAAAAGGTATAGAACTGCGCACATCCCTTACTGCCGACACGGTTGTAGTTGCTGCCGACACTCTGCTATTTGAGCAGGTGATGGTGAACATTGTGAAAAACTCGGTGGAGAGCATAGGGCAGGGCGGTGTCATCACCATCGACACCCTTTCCTCACCCGCACGAATAGTTGTCACCGACAACGGTGCCGGCATTCTCAGGGAGAACGAGGTGTCGCTCTTCACTCCCTTCTTCTCCACAAAGGCCAACGGGCAGGGGCTTGGGCTGATGTTCATACGCGAGATTCTAACTGCGCACGGCTGCTCTTTTTCCTTGAAAACCGATGGCGACGGCCTCACCCGTTTTGTTATTTGTTTCCCTTGATTCTGTTTGCAGGGTGCACAAAACTCCCTCCCCCCTGCCGGCTATGAAATTATTTATCTCCTCAGTCGCTGCCCCCTATGGTATATGCATTCAACTGTGGTTTTGTAAATTTTCATTGCATTTTGTTCACTTTTTGTAGCATATTTTATATATTCGCAAGGTATATGCAGCCACAAATAAGGTGTACCTTCATTGTGGCATTGGGTAACTGATAAATCGTTGATATGGATAATTATATTTATATTGTGGGTGGTGTTGCAACGCTGTTGTTCCTGTATGTTGCATACGTTCTTCTCTTTAAGCGTATAATGTTCGACCGTATGCTCATTCACGGTGGCAGTTTTATGCTTAAAATTGCCTTCTTGGTGATATTAACGCCATTCTTTTTAACTTTCCTCATAACGCTGCATAATTTCCTGGTTAGTGATGATTGCAAAGTTCATCCTACGGAGAATTTTATGTATGCCACAGATGGTGCTGTCGCTTCGCAGGTGCAACCTACTGCGGAAAGTAACGAACAGACCAACCTTTTTTGGAGCGTATATTATAATTTCATAGACCCGGGTAGTGAATATATCATAGCAAACAATGGTGGAAAAGTATGGGCAATAGTGGTGGCATTGTTTGGAATGTTCTTGCTGAATGGTTTGTTAGTATCTACTATGGTAGGTTATATCGATATCCGAAAAGACAATTGGATGAATGGTAAAATGCGATATTCCGCATCGCAATTCCTCTTTAAGAAATTTGCTGTTGTAATAGGTGCAAACGAAATGGCTCCAACAATAATAAGAAACCTGTTGTGTGGCCGTGGCGAAGGACGTGTGTACTATGTGGTGCTCCTTACCAACGAAGATGTGGAGAAGGTGCGCAGCGTGATAGAGTCGTATCTTACCAAAGAGGAAGAGGCTCGCCTCATTATTTATAACGGGCAGCTCGATTCCAAGGAGGAGATAAGCCGCCTGCATTTGGAAAGTGCTACCGAGATATATGTGCTTGGCGAGGATTCGCACGAAGATGTGTCGGAAAGTTATCACGACGTGCAGAATATGCGTTGCGTGCACAATATTGCAGGCTATCTTGTCGGCAAAGGTGTGGATAAAGAGATAGTGTGCCGTGTGATGTTCGAGTTCCAAACAACATATTCTGTATTCCAATTCTCCGACCTGCACGACAACATACGCCGACATCTCGATTTCATCCCCTTCAACCCCTACGAGAACTGGGCACAAAGGGTATTGGTGAAAGGCTCTTATGAGGAGAATGAGCAACATTTAAATAGCGGCCATCATAACGATGCCAGATGTTTTGATTACTTGCCATTAGATGGCAACAACGGTATATCGCCCGACAGTGAAAAGTATGTTCATTTTGTAATTGTGGGTATGTCTAAAATGGGACTTGCAATGGCTATGCAGGCTGCACAGGTGGCTCACTATCCCAACTTCAAGATAGCCGACGAGAATGGGAAGAAGGTGGAAAGACCTTTACGTACCCGCATTACCTTCATAGATGAAAATGCCGACAGTGAAATGGAATTTTTTATGGGGCGTTTCCAGAATCTTTTTGCATTGTCGCGCTACCGTTATATCGATGCATCTTGCAAGGATTGCGACCTTGATGCACCCTGGACCGATGCTGTTACTGCCGAAGGCAGTGAATACACTGCTATAGGAGATAATTTCCTTGATATTGAGTGGGAATTCATAAAGGGAAGTGTGGAAAAGGCCGGTGTGGTGCAATATCTGAAAAGTGCGTCACAGCAGGCAAAACCCGTGGAAGGGCAGCCCTCTTCGCTGTTCACGGTGGCAGTGTGCCATCCTTTGGCTCACCAGGCTATAGCTGCGAGTATATATATGCCTGCCGAGGTTTATGATTATGCACAGCAGATTCTTGTCTATCAGCGCGAGGCATCGGACATTGTATATAACCTCACGTCGGACCAAACCAAGGCGCATAAACGATATGCCAAACTGCGCCCATTCGGTATGCAATATGCCGATTTTACCACCTATAACGATATTCATTATCGTGCAATGATATGTAACTACTTATATACCATAATAGGCGATGATGCATTGGTAGATAAGATTTTGCAAATAGATATTACCGACAAGGACGGATGTATGAAATTCATTACAGATGCTTGGAAAAAACTCGCAATCTTCGATAAGTGGTCGAACATTTACCTTGCAAACAGTTTCGAAAGCAAGATAAGAAGTGCCGGTGGCACCCTTGCCGATGTTTCGTCGCACTACGATGAACTTGTTGCCGCTATTGCCGCTATGAAGATGCCTATGGCCGAGTGTGAGCATAACCGTTGGAATATGCAGCAGTTGCTTATGGGATTCAGGGCATTTAACGACGATGATATGGCCGAACTTCGCAAGGAGGCCGCCAAAGCTGCATCGCCAGCCGAGCGACAAACTGTAATAACACGCATAAAAAAGGCAAAGAGGAACTCGGCCGAAAGGGCTCATCTGAATATCTGCTCGTTTGCCACACTTATGGAATTGGATGGTGAAGCCTACAAATATGATGAGAAATTCAACGGTGCTATACCGGCTATACTAAAGTGTGTAGAGAGGTATGAGAGGAGTAACAAGTAGCAATGCTTTTTAATAAATATGAGATGAAATATATAATTCTTTTTGCAGCTCTGCTGCCGGTAATTTTTCTTTTGTATTTTATAAACAAAAAGGATAGTGCGTCGCCCGAACCCAAAGGGGAAATCGTGAGAGCGGTTTTTTATGGTGTTATTTCCATTTTTCTCTCGTTAATCATTTCTGTACCTCTGTTGCTCCTTGGTGTTTATGTAGAACAACCTACCACAATTTTGGGCGCTGTGAGTACAGCGTTTTTAGGTGCTGCAATACCCGAGGAGGTGGCAAAGTTCTTTATGTTGTGGTTGTTTCTGCGCAATAACAAGTATTTCGACGAGCGGTTCGATTGTATTTTTTATGCGGTGTGTGTGTCTATGGGATTTGCCGCGCTCGAGAATGTCGTATATCTTTTTACCAACTACAACAGTTGGGTGAGTGTAGGTATTATGCGTGCACTCTATTCTGTACCGGGGCACTTCTGCTTTGGCGTGCTTATGGGATACTACTATTCACTATCCCGTTTCCCCCAAGCCGGCATTGGAACCAGCCGTGCAATGGCGCTGTTCTTTCCCATCCTGGCACATGGAATATACGATGCTCTGCTGTTTATGATGCAGGTAAATGATATGTTGGCTATAATATTGTTTATTCTGTTTATGGCATTTTGTAGAAATATATGGAATTTCGCTTTTCAAAAAATAGATGAACTTTTGAAAAGTGATACCGAACAAAGAATTGATGTAAATGAAGAAGAGGCTTGACATATATATACGCCCTGAATATGACACTGCGGGTGACGGCGATTCTGCTGCAATAAAAAAGGTGCAGCAACTTGCTGTAGGGTATAGTGCACAGGAAAATGGAGGTGACAGGTTGCGTGTGCATTTGGTGCTTGCCAATCGTGTGCTTGCAAGCACGCTGCGCCGCCTGCCATTGGAAAGCGCAATGGCAAGTAATATCGAACTCTATGCCTACACAATAGAGGATTTATGGGCAATGGAGGTGCTGGGTATTGCACCCGGTAAAAGGCCGTTGCTCGACAGGGAGGCAATAACGTATGAGAGCAACAAGCGTGTGCATCTGGTAATATTCGGCACATCGCCTATGGCTGAAAGCATTGCCATTCACACTGCACTCACTGCTCACTATCCCAACTATTGCCGCGACAAAAGGTTGCGCACACGTATCACCTGGGTTGCCGATGATAAAAAAGAGTTTTACGACTTTATGCAGCGCTACCGGGGCTTGCTCGAGAATTGTTACAGAAGAAACATTGAATTGAACGGCGATGATATAACGAGTGAGGTGCTCACTCCTAAACAGTTGCCCGACGGGCTCGATTTTGTAGATATCGAGTGGGAGTTTGTAGAGGGCAACATTGCGAACAATGCCTTGCAATACAAATTAAGCAGGTGGCAGAACGATGAAGAACAACTGCTTACTGTTGCATACTGCTACGGTTATGAACGTAATATGAACGAAATGCTTGCTTTGCCACGTGATTTCAGAATGGCAGTGCCGGTGCTGTTGCAATGTGACGACAAGGCAGCAGTGGAGTTCTTGCGCACATCGAATGAGTATAAACAAGTTCTTCCTTTTGGTATGAAGGATGCCGAGCTACCCGAAATGTCCTCTTTCATACGTATGGCACAGTGCATAAATTATGCCTATAATACAATGCGTCTCACCGGCGAGGAGGAACAGATGATGGGTGCGGTGAAAATGGCTGTTGCTACCGAGGTACCCGAAACCGATGTTTTGCAACAGATGTGGAATAACCCCAAACTTACAACAGCAAAGCGATGGTCTAATATTTACAACGCATTTTCCGTAAATACAAAAATCAATTCGTTGGGGATAGATGTCGCAAGGTGTGGTACTCTGTTTTCGCTAAGCGACCGCGAGGTGGAGATGCTTACCGAGGTGGAGCACAATCGTTGGTGTGTAGAGGAACTTATCCTTGGTTACAGGCCCACAAGCCGAGAACAGCACGAAATGATACTGAAAGATGCAGCCTTGAGGGAGAAGTTCAAAGCCGAATTCATACACGAGGACCTGCGCGGTTTCAGGGACTTGGGAGTGGATGATACCGGCCTCTCGGTAGTCCGATACGACGAGGGACTCATAAGAACTTTGCCACTGATAATATATGCTGCTTTTGAGCAGCAGAAAGGGGGTGACGTATGATTACAGACAACGCCTATTATGCCATACGCTTTTGCGGGAGCGATGCGATGCATCGCAAAGGCGACATACAATATTTTTGTGACAGAGTGGTGTATGTGGGGCAGACTCCGGAATGCGATTTGAAGATACCGTCTCACCCCGATTATGCCGATTGCTGTTATGCTGTAATTGTAAAAGAGGATAATGGTTGGAACATAATAAGACAAGAGAGGGATGCCGACATTCGTGTGAATGGTACACTGTTGCCTTGGGTTGCACATTTGAGCGATGGTGACACTTTTTCGTTCGACAGCACAACCGTGCGTTTCTATGTAAAAAGCGGCGCACTGCCTGCCGGCAACTATGTGGCCAACAAGGGGCAACGTACCCTGTGGGTTGCAATTGCTGCCATTGCAATATTGCTTGCCGGCCTCTTTGGCGTGGTGTATGAGCAGGGTAGAAGTTCTCTCGATATATTTGCCAATGAGATAGGGAGTGTATATAAAATATCGGCCGATACGGTGTATGTACTCACTATGCAAAATGATACAATAGATGTAATTACTCAGTCGCAGGCCGAAGTGGGTACAGGTTTTGTTACCATCGACGGATATTTTGTCACTGCCCGTCATTGTGTGGAGTATTGGTTAGGGTACGAGGCATACTTGAAGGATAATCAAAATGATATAGAGAAGGAGATTGTGAAACGTGCTATTGATGCGGTGTGTGACGAGGATATTCGTTTGCTTGTGAAACTCTCCATTACCGATGCCGATGGGCGCAAGTACTTTTGCTCGTCGAACGATTTCGTTATGAACAAGGAGCGCGACAATATATATGAATATGGCGATTTTGAATCGTCGTATGCGTGGCGCAGCATAGTGAGCCGATACGAGGATAGCGATGCCGAACTGGGCGATGTGGCTGTGATGAAATGGCCGTATGGCAGCGGCAATATAAAACTTGCAACCGACGATGAGATTCTGAAAACCGCCAAGGACGTGGGGTTGCACGCCTTTGGCTTTCCACAAAACAGCAGCAAGAACGAGGCGAAGCTCACATCGTACTCCGATGCTATGTACCAGCCACCACATAATGAGGAGTGTTGTTTCCTCACAAAATCGACATTCGACCACGGATTTTCGGGTGGCCCGGTCTTTGTATCTACCAACAGCAATATGCATCGCGTGGTTGTGGGGCTTGTGTCGCGTGCCGCAGGTGAACGCACGCTTATAGTTCCGGTGTCGCAAATTCGTCGCTTGATAGAAAATTTTTAATGAATTATGGCTGAAAACAAACATATTTATGCTTCCTCATTAAGGGGATTTTGCTCGGTGGAGATGTGCTGGAATTTCCTGCGCGACATTGCCGATGCTCTTGCAGCTTTGCACGCCCGCGGCATATACTATGGCCGCATAGATTTAAGGAGTATAATTGTTGATGGGCAACATTTCTTGTTGTCGCAGGATGACAAAGGAGGTTGTGCGAGTTCCGATATATGGAGTATGGCCGCCGCTGCAATGGAGCTGATGCTTGGCTCACCAATACTAAATGGCAAAGGCGAGGATACAATGAAAGCAAATACTCCTGTTCCTATCCTTTTGAACAGGGAGTGTGATACTATGAACGCTATGCTGCAACGATGCCTTGCATATGACAAGGCTGCGCGCCCCGCAGCTGCCGAGGTGCGTACTGTTGCCGAGAAGGAGATAAAGCGCCTTGCCGGAAAAAAGCGTGAAGCAAGGCAATTGTTTGCCGGTGTAAAAACAGACGAAAGTAATGAAATTGATAAAAAATGGCCTGAATCTATGTTTGATGGTATGAAAAATATTATTCTTATTTTGCTTTTGACATTCTTTACCTGCTTGCCCACTATGGCGCAAACGAGCTTGGAAGCAAATGGTGAAAATGAAACGGCAAAACTACTGAATGCCGTGTTACTGCTCAGAAACGCATCTAACGAAGAGTGGAACGAGGCCCAAGACCTATTTGCAAAATATGCCAATCTTGTTACCCTGATGGACGAACTCAAAGACCGCGAAAACGACTGCCTGCTGGTGAAGAAGAACGTTAATCATTTTGGTGTAAACCGCATTATAAATGCAGTGAAACGCGGCCGTCGTGTGCAAAACAGCGGTAAGGAGTTGCTCGATGGTGCCGATGCGCGTTTCAAATACTCGATATATGAAAAGGGCGTAAAGAAAGGGTGTACGGCAGCCTATGAGATGACAAAACGCAGTGGCAAGCAGGTGTTTGTGATTATTCCCTACAGTGCAACGCAAGAATATGAAACAAATTTATATGTTGAAGGTGGCACAGTATATCAGCCAACAATGAGGGATAAAAACGGTGTCACCTACTATTACATAGATGCCGAATCGGGGCCTTGTGACAGCGATATACTGAAACTGAAAATAACAAACAACAACAGCGATGCCAATGCGTCGTTTGTGATAATTAACCATAACTATCGTAATAAGTGATGTTGAAAAGAGTTGTTTTTTCTTTTTTCCTATATATGAGCATTGTGGTTGCATCTGCTCAAACAACCTACCACGATGCAATGAAGCTCAATGATAGCGGGCGCTACCCCGAGGCTGCACGCGCTTTTGCCGCATTGCAATCGACCGCCAAAGCCAAGGGCGATATAATGCTTTATATGGATTGCCTGTTGAGCGAAGGAGAGGCCTGTTATATGCTCGACTGGAGCGAGGAGATGGCACGGATAATTACCGAGGCAAAAAGGATTCTGTGCGATAATGCGGCCATCATTGGCGATTCCGTACGCTATAGCTGGAAGGAGGCTGTTGCAAAACTCGAAGGCTCGTATAACTATTGTATGAGCGATGCCGATACCACAGCCTTTGCTCGTGCGCGGGAGTGCTACCAAAATTGTTTCCTTCTCATAGACAGCTTGCAACAGGTGTCTATGTCCGATGATGCGCATATGCGCGTTACCGTGGAACGCGAACTGCTCAACCTCTATTATAAACAAAAGGAGTATGAAAATGCGCTCGAAATGGCCGACCGCGTATGCAGTTACTACGACGACAACGGCACAGAAAAGGAAATTACCGATGCACACGCCACACGTGCAATGGTGCTTGCCCGCCTGAATATGTTCGATGCCGCAATGGAGGATATTGAGGTGGGTGGCAACGATGTTGAGATAATGCGGCGAAAGGGTAAAATATTGATGATGCAGCAGGATTATGATGGCACCGACAACCTCAAAGAGGCCAAACGTTGCTATGAAAAGTATCTCAATTGGAAGAAAAAGGAACTTCGTGGAAATATAGCTTCAATGAGTGAAACCGAACGAGAACAATATTGGTTGTCGGTTTACAATTTCCTGTCCGATTGTTACCGACTTGGCTGCTATGCTCCCGATATGCTTTACGACCTCTCGCTCTTTTGCAAAGGGTATCTCTTGGAGTGTGCCCGCAACAACAATACCGCGCATTACAAGTGGCAGGATGTGAGAAACGCACTGAAGGCAGGGGAGTGTGCCGTGGAGTTCATTCAATACAAAGGGAAAAACGACGAGGATTACATTGCAGCCCTTGTGCTCAACAAGCAGTGCCGTAAACCGCAGTTCGTCAACATAGGCAGTGTAGCTGCCATAACATCATATAAACTTGCCGGTGGCTACACCGTGAAAGAGGCCATTGCCACCGATAATGCTGCAATGAAGGATGCTCTATACAGCGATTCGGCCTTTTTTGCCAAAATATGGAGCGATGATTTGATTGCTGCAACAAATGGTTGCAATGCGTTCTATTTTGCAGCCGATGGCTTTTTGCATCAAATGGCAATAGAGTATATGATGCGCGGCACGGCCATAGATTGCCATCGCCTTTCATCGACAAGGCTGCTTGTAAATCGCAAGAAAGGAAAAACGGGGCGCTTGCTCTTGTGTGGTGGAGTTGATTATAATGCCGACACTGCACCTATAAGTACATATAACGATATCCTGGGATATAATTCCTTGAAAAAGGGGCCGGTGTATATAAACAACCTGCCGGGAACTGCCAATGAAGTGGATTCCATATATTCATTGCGCAATGGTACCTCGCACAGGCCCGACACTCTTTTGAAAGGGGCCGATGTTACCGATGAAAACTTTTGCAGGCTTGCTGCAAACAACTATCCTATGGTGCATATTTCCACTCACGGATATTTCGTGGGAAGGCAGAATGTAACCGATTTAAGGCCTGCTGTTGCCGACCGTTCACTATCGCTCAGTGGACTTATGATGGCAGGAGCCGGAAAGAATCTTAATGACAATTCATTTAACCCCGCAATGCCCGACGGGTTGCTCACAGCCAAGGAGATTGCCGGAGTGGATTTTTCCAAAGTAGGGCTTATGGTACTGTCGGCTTGCCAAACAGGGCAAGGATATGTAACTGCCGATGGAGTGTATGGCATACAACGTGCACTTAAACTATCGGGCGTAAATGCAATTATCGTGAGCTTGTGGAGCGTGGATGACGAGGCTACCACCGACTTTATGATAAGGTTCTACAATGAACTTGAAAAGGAGAATGCAAATGCACCCGATATTCACAAGGCTTTTAACCGTGCCCGCAGGGATATGATGCTTAATGGCAAAATGGAGGTTAAGCGTTTTGATGCCGCTTCACTTACAACAAAAAAGAAAACCAAAAGTGTGAATAAACCAAGATATACAAATGCTTTTATTTTAATAGATGCTTTATGAAAAAGATTCTCTTTGCTTTAATGTTAATGTCTGCTGCCGTTGCTACAGAAACCGTAGCGCAGCAAAAAAACGGTGATGGCAATAAACGCGAATTGCCGGCTAATTATAAGTATCAAGTAGAGGTGAACAGCCAGCCCGAGGCTTCTGTTGTGATGTACAATGGTTATCTCGATGATATAAACAATGGCAATAAACGTGGCTGGAGCGAACTGGGGCGCAGTATTGAAATGGCCTACAAGAGTACAATGACGCAGAAAACCGTAAATGCTACGTCTAATCTCATTAGCCTTGGAGTGAACTATGTTACTACAATGATGCAGAAAAACTCAAAAGATTTTGAGGCGTGGAGCAACGCCAAACAACAACAATGTACATACAGAAAGAGCCTTTCGTCGCAGGAAACCATTGAGGATTTCTATTATCGCCCATCGAGCAATGGCGCTTTGGACCCAAGAGACCTCAAGTTCAACGGTTTTACCTGCCGTAATTTCATTGAGGTTCAGGGCGGCGAAAACGGGGTGCGTAAAGGGCGCGATGCCTTTTATATATCTTGCAAGTTGCGTACCGATAGTTTAGGACTTGCTCACTTGGCCAATCACTCAAAGTTTATGCTTGAGGTTGATAGTTTGGTCTTTTATCCCAAATATTGCAATATACCCAATTCGGGCAATCGTGTTGTGGGCGATGGATTCAACTTCAATGCTTTGGCCGATTTGGAGCTGGAGTTAAGGGTGAAAGTGTTGTCGTCGTGGATAAACGAGGCTGTTATGATTACCAATGATTACGAACTCGGCGAGTTTGTCATTAGAGCAAGAATAGACGAAAACGCTTTGCAGGTTGTGGATAATGACACAATATTTGTATATAACGGAAAAGATGCTCGCACAAAAGACCTTGTAAATATCTTGGGCGATTGTTTTATAGTGCCCCGTTCTTTTGTGGGTACATCTAACGAACCAATGTGGGGTACCGGACAATACAAACTCACTATTGATGTTACCGAAACTTGTCAATTGAATGCAGAGCATTACATAAAGATTGACGAAATAGGAAATGGCAGGGCTGTTAATTTTGCCAATCTGCCCGGCTATAAAAAATGGAACAAAGAGGTATGGAAAGCCGAGTGGCGCACAATGAAGGCCCGAAAGGCAAGCGACTCCTTTATGCAGAATGTATGGAAGGAGATAAAAACCGCATACTTTGGCAACAACTGGGTGAAGGAATTGGTCGATCCGGCAGTGACAAAGATTTTAGAGTACGAAACAATAGAACTTAAAGAACTGCTCGACCTTGATAAGTAGGCTGCATCACCGATAAGAAGAAATACGTACAAACGTTCACCTTATGGTAATATGCTTTTCATATGACTGTTTTTTTCTTGAGCAAATAAATAATGGATAGGAACGTTCGTGCAGTTCAGGATAACCACAAATACAACAATAAAGGAGTTACGCAGTAGCGTAACTCCTTTATTGTTGTTATTGGTGTAGGTTATTTATTTAGGGAAGCCTGTTTCCACTCGTCATTCACCTTCACGAAGTTGAATTTGTTGTTCTCGTCCACCTTGCCGCTGCCGTAGGTTATTTTGGCATTTACAACAGCGGTGAGGCCGTCCTCGCTTATTGTTTCATCAATGATTTCGTACGATGCTATGCCTTGCTCCTGCTCCATTATGGCTTTGCCTTTTTCTTCAAACATCTCCTGTAATTGGGCTTTTTCCTCATCGGTAGCATCGAAGGTGCTTACATAGGCCGCATAGTCGCCTTTCTGGATGTATTCTATGCAATCGGCGGTGATGGCAGCCGGTGTGGGCTTGCCACAGCTTACAAATGCAATACTCATAACAACGATTGCCGATAGAATGAATGCTAACTTTTTCATAATCTTTCGCTTTTAGTGGTTAATAATAGCTTATCTTAGTGCAAATAAAGCGCTTTTTTTAGAATTTATAATAACTTTTCAGCTTTTTATTTTCATATATGTCGCAGGGGAAAATTATCTCATCCGGGAAGCATAGGATTCCAACGGGTGTGCGGCGCCCCTCTGTGATATCCTCGCCCACGTTTTTGTATAAAAAGTAAATGAGTTCGGTGCAGTATAGTTTTTTGTGGTCGTCGCTGTTGAAAGAGGCATCGAACCTTATGCTGTCCTTTACCAATTGAATGGCCTGCTGCGACATCTTTGCCACGGTGCTGTCATTCAACCAGGTGTGCATTATCTCGCCGTTGGTGGCGCGGCCGGGGGCAAAGAATCGCTCAATCTTTTCTATCTTCACGCGGTCGAAATCGGTGGGGTGGTCGTGCTCGTCGTTTACCGAATGTATAACACACCAACCGCTGTCGTTATGTTGCACCAAGCCTATGTGGCTGTAGTTGTGATTTGCTTGCCCTGCAAGTACTATGTGGCTTGTGTAGCTGCAACCGCGGCGGAATACTATGTCGCCGGTGCGCAGGCTGTCATATGGTATTTGCGGAACTCCCCGCTGCGGCGCCGTGGGCGCGCAGGCAAGCAGCAGAAAGGGAAGCAGTGTGTATATTACTCGTAACGGTCTCATATGGTCCTATGCCACAACAACATTTTACTTGAAGAATTTAAGATTGTCGAACGAGGCTGTGAGTTCGCCGTTTTCTATGCGGTGTATGATATCCACAACAGTGTCGTTCGCGGGGGTGGGCACTTCCACTTTGCGGCCGTATGTGCCCACTACACCGTTTATGGCATCCACCTCGGTCTTTTTGCCCTTTTCAAGGTCCTGCAGCATACTTGCCTTGAGCTTGGCGTGCTTGCGTATGGCAATGGGTATTATGAAGAACGAGAATGCTTTTTTTATGCGGTTCTTGTAGTCGAGCAGTTTCACTATGTCTTTGCCCTGCACCGGCTCTATTTTTATGTTGCCTGCAGCACACACATCTATGCACTCTTTTATGATGGCCTGTACTATGCGGCGTGAGTCCTTGTTGCTTGCAGCCTCGCCAAAAGTGCAGCCAAGCACCGCGCTCATACCCGAAAATGCCGAGTTTATGAGCAACTTGCTCCAGCGGGAACCAATGAAATTCTTGTCTATCTCAACAGGGCCCATAAGCTCGAGTAACGCCTTCACTTCGTTTATGTGGGCATTGGGGCTTGGTTGCAACGAACCAAGCGAGAAGGTGAGTGAATCGGGGGCACTGGTTAGCTCGCACACGCCGGGCTCCTTCATCGTTGCACCCCAAGCAACGGTGCAACCAAGCACGCGGTCGTCGCCCACAATTTCACCTATCTCAATCTCGGGAATACCGTTTTGCAGTGTAACAATAACGCCATCGGGTGCAAGGAAATCCTTGATGTAATTAACAACCTCGCTGTTCTGCTGTTGCTTGGTCATAAGGAAAATTATATCGTATGTGCCCGACATATCGGCGGGGGTGTATGCCTTCACGGGTTGCGAAAACTCCACCGTGCCTGTGACTTTGGCACCCTTTTTCTGCAATGCTTCAACGTGTGCCTTGTTGCGGTTTATCAACTCAATCTTTCCACCGTTTTTGGTAATGTATGCGCCTAAAATGGTTCCCAAAGAGCCGGCGCCGTATATTGCTGCTCTCATAATTTAATTCTGTTTTATAGTGTTCGATGAACACATCAAAGATAGTTAAAAGCGTTTATTTAACTGCAAACATTAGTTGAAAAATAGTTAAAATGCGCTTATGTGCATAGTATAATGCTCACAGTCAAAAGCACCGCGAAAAGTAGCAGGTTGGCGGCAGTGCGGCCAAGTAGGGGATTCAGCGCTGCACCCGTGGAGCAGGTGAGTGCGCGCCAGGTGAATGCGTGTGCCAATAGGTAGATAAGCGGCACCAATAGTGCGCAGACAGGCAATTCCATCCACAACGGTGCCATTATTGCCATTGCTGTGATGCCGGAAAGAAGATATGCGAGGCTCATAACCTTGCGCCCAAAAATTACAACGGTTGTACGTTTGCCCACAGCCTTGTCATCCTCCATATCGCGGTAGTTGTTCACAATAAGTACATTGGCGGCAAGGAGCCCCGTGGCTGTTGCGGTGGCAAAGAGCGTGGGGAGCTCTTGCCAAGTGCCTGTTTGCAGGTGGCAGGTGAGCGTTACCGGCACTATGCCAAAAAACACTATCACGGCTACATCGCCAAGCCCGTGGTGCGACAAGGGGTAGGGGCCTGCGCTGTATGCTATGGCAAAGAACAATATGGCACAACCAATCGGGAGAAGCCATAAACCGCCAAACAGCAACAGCGAGCAGCCAACGAGGGCTGCAATGCCAAGCATTGCAAACGTGGCACATTTCATTGCCTGCGGTGTGATGTCGCCCTCGGTCACTCCGCGACGGAATCCGTTGCGTCCCTTGCGGTCTATTCCGTTTTTGAAATCGAAATATTCGTTGCCGAAATTGGATGCAATCTGTGCAGAAACGGCAAACAAAAGACAAAGCAGTGCCGGCAACCAACGGAAGGAGCCCTGCCACAGAGCAGAGGCGCACCCTGTAATCACACCGGCAATGCTCACGGGGAGGGTGCGCAAACGCATAGCTTCAATCCATTTTTTCAACATATTCGCGTGTTATTTGATTCCCACATACATACGGCATATACCAAGTGTGAAGGCTTTGTGTTTTACTTGAGCGAAACCGGCTTCGTGCATCATAGAGATGAATTTATCGGGGGTGGGGAAGTGCAGTACCGATGCCGGCAGATATTCGTATGCCCCACGGTTGCCCGATATCATACCGCCTATAGCCGGCAGTATGTTCAGGAAATAGAGCTTATAACACCAGCGTATAAAGGGATTTGTGGGTACCGAAAGTTCAAGAATAACCAACTTGCCGCCCGGCTTGAGCACGCGGCACATTTCGCTCAACCCTATATCAAGGTGCTCAAAATTGCGCACACCAAACCCCACCGATACGCGGTCGAATGTGTCGTTGTCATATGAAAGAGCCTCGCAGTCGCCCTGTTCAAGTGTGGCGCTCAACCCTGCAGCCTCTATCTTTTCGCGACCTATCTTCATCATACCCTCGGAGAGGTCTATGCCCACAATGCAGCTTCCTTTGGGTGCTTTGCGTGCAATTTCAATGGTGAAATCGCCTGTACCGCAGGCTACATCGAGCAAAGAGAGCGAGGCGGTGGTATCGACAAGCTCGCGCACAGCCTTTTTGCGCCATCCCTTGTCTATGTTGAGCGAAAGTATGTGGTTCAGTCTGTCGTAGTCGGGGGCTATCTTATCAAAGAGTTTCTCTATATATTCTTTCTTTGCCATAGCTTGTTGTGTTATTTAGAGTATTTGAATTTTAGAATATAAAGCAAGAGAATTACGTTCATAAGCAGTGCGTAGATGATTGCCGGGATAGCCATTTCGCCACTGTTGAAGATGAATGGTGAGCCGGCTATGGCTATGGCTTGTGCAGCATTCTGCATTCCCACCTCAATTACAATTGTGCGGCGCACAGCACTTGTGAGCTTGCCTATGCGTGCCAGCAGCGAGCTGCAAAGCATACTTGCCATAATGAGCGTGCCGCAGGCAATGCCTGTGATAGCGAAATTGACTATAATCTCCCGGGTATATTGCAAAAAGAAAAGGAATGCCAGCAACATAAGTGCCGGAAAGGCTATCTTGTTAAGCGCTTTACCTGTTACGGCAGCCTGCGCGGGATATCGCCCTCTGAAAAGCCACCCTGCCAACAGCGGAACAAACAGCAATACAATGTTTTGCAGCAGCAAACGGCCTATGGGCAGTTCTATTGTTATTCCTGCATTGTGAGAAACAAATTGCGAGGTAAATGCCATAATTAAGGGGAGGGTGAAGAGTGTAATGATGCTGCTCAATGCAGTGAGTGTAACCGAGAGGGCTACGTCGCCACCGGCAAGCATAGAGAAAACGTTTGAGGAGCTGCCGCCCGGGCAACAGGCAATGAGAACCAAGCCCATAAAATAGACGGCAGGCATATCGAACAGCCACGCAAGCAAAAAGGCTATCAAAGGCAGCAATACTATCTGTCCTGTCATTCCCAGAATAACTGCTTTGGGGTGGCGTACTACGTTTATAAATGCCTCCTTGTTGAGCTCGGTTCCTAATAGGAACATAAGCGCAATAAGAATGGGCATAACTATCCAAATTGTATTCATCTGCTGCAACTGTTGTTTTTCCGTCGCAAAAATAATGAGAATTTAGAATTAAGCAATATTCGCGATTGGGGAATTTTGTATGTGCATAGAGTGATGTGGGGCTCAGTTTATCAATCCAAACAATTCGTGCAATACATTCTCTTTATCTTCCAGTGTCTCCTTGCTTAACCTGTAGCTGAGCTTATGAATAGATACCTTTGATAGGAAACGGTGTAATTGCTCCGATTGACCACGCTCGCTCAGGTGATTCAACAGTTCAATGCAATGATAGCTGTTGAGAACCGGCATTTTTGCAATTTCATCGGTGTGTTTGCGGGCAATCATCCCAAAGAAGAGATGGAAGATGTAGTAATCGACAACGCAATCGTATCTTCTCCAGTATTCGAGCAACATCTCCTTGAGAATGCACAGAAGATGATTGCCTTTATTTGCGGTAATCATCCAATTCGATACGCCTTGCCAAGTGCCATCTCTGCCAATGTATTGAGGCATAAAGATAGGACAATCAAGAATCTCATTGGGATAATTACATCCGGTTATCATAACGGTGGAATCAATCCACGTTCCGCCATATTTGATGAGCAGTTCCACCCGAAGAAGGTCGGAAAAGAGCGCATTCGGGATTATTCGTTTGGCATATTTCTCTTCTATATATTGAGGTAATGAAACATATTTCTTGTAGTTGTCGGCAGTGATGATAACGAAGGTTCTGTCTTTGAGCCATTTTTTTTGAGACTCCAAACATAACTTCACTATATGCGGTGCGTTCTCTATTCCTTGCAGCCAACAGAACCAAACATATTTGTTGCAATCATTTGTAGCAGTCTTGTGTTCCAGTTCATTTATACGTTTATCGCTATCGACAAGAAAAGAATTGAATTCTTTAGCCAGTTTCGGTTCAACCTTTTTGCGCAATATAGCATACTGTTGCTTGTAGCTTTTACCCTTTAGCAGGGTGTTAAGCCCTGCCTTCAGTAAATCGGGTAAGAGGCCCATTCGTATAAGGGCTCTTGCCAAGCGCAGCCCGCCACCCTGTCTGAATCTTGTCAAAACTTTCATATATTTTGCGAATCACTTGTTATGTCCACATTGATAATTATAAGGTAAGCTCTTTTGCATAGAGGCTCTTTCCGTCGCAAAAATAATGAGAATTGCCAATTTGCCAATGCACCTTGAGAATTTATTTAAAGGTAGTATAAAACAAAAAAAGGAACTCTTGAAATGAGCCCCAAAGTTTGGACAAAAAACTTTGGGGCTCACTTCAGAATCTATATTGTATTCATTTATAATACTACTTGCAATGTGAGCAACTATATCACTTCTTGTGAATCTTGGTAATTGCTCTTATTTAATGAACATATATCTTTTGACCATTTGATATATATATACCTTTCCTATAAACAGTGTTTATTCTGCGTCCGGTCAAGTCATAAATTTCGTTATCATTGATATCATTATGAATCTCATCGATTGAGGTGCTGTTTTCCCCATCGATGATTATATGCCATCCGTTGCTCTTATCTGCACTTGTTATCTTCGCAATTGGAAGATATGCTTTATGGCAGTTATTCAAAAAGGCTTTGTTATCCGACAGGTTCATTTGGGCTTTATAGAAACCGGTAAGGCCGTTTAATTCAGAAAGAACAAATGCCTCTGAATAGATAATCTCTTTTGCAATGGAGCCTTCAAGAATGTTTGTATCATAAGTGGCCGATGATTCTGTTATTGTAAAATCGTAGCTCTTGCCATTCCCTACAGCCTCTTTTGAATATAATATAACGCCGGTTAATGCGGGTATGACATTATCGGTAATTGCAGTAAGTGTAATGTAATCTTCTTTGATGTTCTCTTTTTCTATATAATAGGCTGTAACACCGATAGGGAGTTCCAAAGCCACAGGGGCATAAATGGTGGCCCAGCCTGTCTTTCCTATTTCAACAGGCAATTCCGTAATCTCCTCTACGGCCCATTTATAACCATCATTAGTTGGGAGACCGGTATCCTGTGTGCCGCTATCAGCCTCGTCGGCGTTACCATAAATATATCTTATGCCATTACCATAATCATTCATACCGCCAAGAGATATATAATAAACGCCGGCAGAGGGTATTACTTCGGTGGCTATCGGTGATGTTGCTATATCGCTCAGGGTAACATCGTAAATGTTTGCTGTTTGTGATATGCCTATATACTGTCCCCGTGCATATGAAAGTAAGGATGATTGGTTATAATAGAAGATGTTCTCCTTCCCATCCATCACAAGGCGGTTGCCATTGCTTGCACTAACTTCCGAGGATAGGTATTTTCCGCCACCTATGCATTTGAATCTATAATAGCCGGTTGTTAAAACGCTTTCTTCAGTGCCGTTTATTATTGCTCTTACCGCAGCCATAATGCTTTCTTCTACAACAACATCTTTAACCGGAATCAAGGTTAGCGGGCTGCCGCCATCACTCATAAAATCCTTGTTGTTATTATCGTACCACCAGCGTACCGGGTTTCCGCTTGTTGATGGTGTACCGCAACCGCTTGAGAGGAGTGCGTCGGTGCCGTTTACAGTTGCCATTAAAACATAATAGCCACTATGTACTGTGTTCTCCTCAATTCTTATAGGTAATGTTTCTGTTGTACTCAATACATTGGCTTTGGCATTCTTCCCGGCCTCGGCTGTACCTGCTGTTATAAACTTTCCGGTTGCTGCGTGGAACAAATATCTGTTACCATCATCTGCTGTGATTAGGTACCATATAATATTGACTTCGGGTGATGTACTTGTAAAATGTGAATTGCCATAGTTGCCCAGTGTCACATCGGCAAGCTTAGCCTCGGCGGGATAGCTTGTGTGATATGCAAGATAGCCACGTCCGTTCTGCTGCCAATGGATTTTATATGCGCCATCGGGGAATATTCCATCCTGTGCAAAATGTGCTGTATATGCTATATCCGATGTTGCTGTAAAGGTGTATGGGTTTTCATCGCTTACCATATCTTCGCCATCATACCAACCGCAGAAAATGTAACCGTTGTTTGAATTTGCCGCAAGCGTAATATTGGTGCCTTTGGTGACTTCTTTTGTGTTTGTTGACTCTCCGTTGATTGTAACAGAGCCTCCCTCGCTTGCACTGACAGAGATATCGACATTCTCTACAACATCTACAATAATATCATATACAATACCCTTGTCAAGTGTCGCAGTTCCATTGACGGGGAAGGTTTTCCACGCATTGGTGTATATCATTCTTATATGCGATTCGCCTATGGGGGCATCATCGGGAACTGTAATCGTGTGTGTAATATTCATTACATAGTCGTAGTTGCCGTAGATGTTGTGGGCCGGCGGATTATCGCCCCAAGTCTGTGCTGCTGTTTCTTGAAATATGTAGTCTTGGTCAAAATCTGTGAAGAGTGATGCGTGGTTGTATCGCATATCCTCATACACAGTAGTAGCGTCTCCGGCCCCTAATGAATTTGCAACAAGGTTTATGGTGAACGATTCTCCTTTCTCTATTTGTACTTTGCCGGGAACCACTACAAGCAATTGTTCGGGATGCTCAGATGTCGAGTAGCTGACATTTGTGTCGCCACCTGTTGTTGTTATTGATGTAAGGTAGTTGTTGGTGTATGTTGTACCGGTTGGAGCGGGATACCCGATAGTTGTATTCTCTTTCTCGAAGTTTGCAACAAATTCGCTATTTGCAGTAATTGTTACATTCGTTGCAGCTTCATTGCTTATAGTATTTGCACCGTTTGTCCAACTTACGAATCTGTATCCTGTGTTTGCAACAGCATATAGTGTAACCGATGTGCCATTTGTTACGGTAGCCGATGTCGATGATTGGTTTGAGCCGGTACTTATTTGGGCAGTACCGCCTTCGGCAGGGTTTGCTTTGGTAGTTACAATGTACTGTACAGGTTCAGGCGTTGAACCGCCACCGTTGATATTGAAACCACCTCCGTTCTCGGGAGACAGTGTAGTCAATGTATATGCCACACCGCCAACCTCTTCCACGCGGATTATACCTCCACGCATTGAACGTGTTGCAGTTTTGAAGTCTACATTGATGTTTTCCACATTTACATTAGGCAGTGTTACAACCTTGTTGCCATCAAGTGCAGGAACATTGTCGGCAAGTATATAGTTAAAAGTCTTGCCATAATCTGTTGACATCGTTATGCGTAGACGGCTGTCTGCTGTAAAATAGTTGTTGTTCACTCCCCATATTATTGTTACTTGCTCACCTGCCGAATAACAATCTTTTGCAGGCGACATCGAAGCGTTAAATGCTGTTCCGCCAACAATCTGCACTGTTGCATCCCACACCGCATAATCGCTGTAAAAAGGATTGGCAGTTAAATAGTCATACTCCGTGGATGCAGGAACGTCGTTCACCAGAATGGCAATATTGTATGAGCCGGCATTCATCGCAGGAATGTTTGTGCCGTCTTGCTCATAATAAAAATCGTTATAGAATATGTCTGCAGTAAATTTAGGCCTATAATCAATGATGTTGTTTTTCTGTGGTATCACTGATGCGAAATGTGGCATAACTCCCCCTTCTACGATATTTCCTACTGTTGAACTGCTACATCCTATTGCCGAATATGTGAGAATGTCATTATCGGCATCATTTACATATACAGGTATTGCCATACAAGCACCTTGTGGTATCTTGTAAAAATCGTTCATACTCTCATTGATAAAAACAGGAGCGTTATTGCTGACTTTTATTGCGTTATTTGCACTTTCGGCCCCTTTCTCTACTGCAAGTTCTCGTATCTTCTTTATTGAGGGATATGAGAAAAAATCATCACCGCCACTATCCATAAGACTTCCTTCACCTGTAGTTGTGTGGGGAGCACCGAACATATGTCCAAGTTCGTGTGCTACAACCCATTTGTCAGTCTTTGAGTATCCGCTTCCTTTGGCAATGCTACTATACACTCCGCCTTCGGCCGATAGACCGCTGTTATCAAGCTCGACTTCACGATGATGTACCCACATACCTACATCGTATGAATCTTCTCCTATCAAGTCGTTCGTGTTTGAAGTACCATTGGATTGCAAAGTATATATGAATGATTCACTATCTTCATTAGGGAAATAGTTGGACTTGATAAGGCGTTGGTCTTCAATCACATTGAAGCAGAAACCCAATGGAGCGAACATCTCATTAACAAAATCCTCACACTCTCTCCAAAATTGCAAGACATTGTTATAGTCCTCATTAAGGTCCTCGACATAAGCCGAGTGAGTTACAGGAATAGCAAGACGATAGTAACGCAGTGTATTATCGCTCGGGATACTGTTTGATGTCGCGGAGCGAATATTTGCCGTCTCAAGACTTTGCGCTGCAATGTTAGATAACGAAAGGAAAATAAATGCAAAAATGGTAGTTATGGTTCTCATATGTTATATTGTGTTAATGCGGTAAAAGGGGCTCAACGTAAAAAGTTGAGCTGGTAAAAGTAGGTAAAATTTTGTGATTATTAATGAAATCTAAATTAATTTCCTTGAATTAACGTTTCTACATACGAAAAAGGGAAATAAGCACGGCTTATTTCCCTTTTTGTGATCCCGGCAGGATTCAAACCTGCAACCTTCTGATCCGTAGTCAGATGCTCTATTCAGTTGAGCTACGAGACCGATTTGTTGTCCTTTTTGTTTGACGATGCAAAGGTAGTGCTTTTTTTATAACCTGCAAAATTTTTTGAATCTTTTTTTAGGTTTTTCTCACTTTTTTTATTCGAAGAACCGTTCGTTGAACATAAACCAACCAAGCGTGAGGCCCACATTGAACCCGCTTTTGTGTGAACTATAATAATTTACGAAGCCGCTAATGGTTATTGTGGATATTTTACCTACTGCATTGAACTCGGCAATATATTGGAAATCGTCGAAACGCTTTTTGCTGTAGTAGGCTGTGCCGTCGGGGTTCTCTTTTATCATACGATAGGGCGAGAAGGCATAAAAACCGGGACGCAGCTGTATAAAACTCGATATTTTTATAATAGGTACAAGGCCGGCTCCCGCGAATTGATTGGCACGGAACTTGGGATCGTAGTTGAACTGGCTGTTCATCGTAGGGGTGAATGCACCGGCCTGCATAAGCGTTGCCTGGTAGGTGTGTGACAAGGCACGCGTTGAGTAGTATATTTGCAGATAGGCGGCAAGTGAAAAATGGCGTGATATGTTGAATACCTCGTTTCGTACATAGTTTACTTGCAGCCACGATTTGCTCTCGTTGTCCTTGAAACTATAATTACCACTCTTGAATTTCTCTTTTCCTATGTAAAATTGTGCTGCAAGTTTCTCGTATGAACCCTCGGTGGGGAAGGCATTGTCGTCGAGTGTGTTGCCCTGGAATTTTATGCTTGCACCAAGAACCCGTGTCTTGTTCTTGTCGAATTGCGGATTGTCGAGATCTATGATGCTGGTGGGCATATACTTGTCGGTAATATCGGCTATGCCTATTCCTATCTCGGTTTTCTTGCGCAGGAGAAACGGCAATGAAATCTTCAGTTTCGCAAATGCCTCGCGCTCCTGGTTCAGCGACATTGAGTTCTCTTGCGAAAAGACATATTTCATATTGTAGTAGTCGATGGTGGCGTATGATGCTATAAACTTGAGTGACAGGGGGTGGCGGGTGGTGAAGTCGTACCTGTTGCTCAGCTGTATGTTGTTATACACCTTGCCGAACTGCGTGTCAAGCATATACTCCTTGGACATTTTGTCGATGCTGCGGTAGTGCAAGCCCATATATACCTGGTTGGCGGTTTTTGTGGACATACTACCGCCGAGTTTTACGTTGATTGCGGGGTTCAGTTCCACATCGAGCGCAAGGGTATAGGCGCTGTCCTTTTCGTTGTATATTGCGTGGGGCAGAATATTTGCTATGCTGTTACCGGAGAGCAGACGAAAATATGCCTTTTTGCAATCTTCGTAGCTGAATTCCTCGTTGCCTTGTTGGAACTCCTTTCTAATGGCTTGTGCCTGGTTTTCCGTTACGCCATTCACCACGATATTACTGAAGCGCATTTCCGGTTTTTTTGCATCGAATACCATACGCTTTTTTGCAATGTCGGCACGGCTTTGGTGCCTGTGCACACGCTTGCGTATGGAATCTATGAGGGCGAGTGTCTCTTCGTAGCCTGTTTGCACCACCTTGTCTATTTTGTGGAAATCGAGCAGCCTCACATCTTTTATGTTCATATCGAGCAGAATGCCCACCGAGTCGGGGATGCTGTAGTCGCTCCTCTCCATCATAAGTGTTTTCACCTGCCCCATAAGGTCGTATTCGCTGGGAACGGGGGCGTTGTCACTCACCACGCTGCCAAAGATGAAATCGGGCGCAAACTCCTTTTGCATCACATCGCGCGGGAAATTGTTGTATATACCACCATCGTACAATAGTACGCTGTCTTTTTTTATGGGCTTGAATACAAACGGGAAACTCATAGAGGCACGCACGGCATCGCCCAGGTCGCCATCGGAAAACACCACCTGTTTCTTGTTATATACATCCGATGCCACGCAACGGAACGGTACCATAAGGCTGTCGAAATTATGCTTAGCCGCAGCTGTGGAGCTTGCATATATCTCCAAAAATCCCATATTCATAGGCGCCGGGTTTATAAGCTGCATAGGCGGGCGCACAAGGCGTATAGTGTCTTTTATATCTATATGAAGGCTCACAAGCTCGGGGACCTCGGTGTTTCTTTTGAAATAGAACATATAGTTCTTATCCATAGTGCCGGTGTACCAACGCTGGAAATCGTCGCTTGTTATAGCCGCCACCATTTCGTCGGGGGTGTATCCCATTGCATACAATGCTCCCACAATGGCTCCCATAGATGTTCCGGTAACATAGTCTATGGGTATCTCGTTCTCTTCCAATGCCTTTATCACACCTATGTGGGCAAGGCCGCGGGCCCCGCCACCGCTCATCACAAGCCCCACCTTCTGGGCGTGCAGCAAAAGGGGTAACATTATGAGCATTGCTATTGTGGCATATATCTTTTTCATTGGGAATAGTTTTTGCTTTAGCATTTATCCTATGGCTTAATGGGCTCTGTGCCATTTGCGAACTGCAAATATAATTTATTATAACGTTAAATAGTATCACTTTTCGCTGTTTTAATGTTCAAATACCGCTTTTTAATACTTTTTTTTGTTTTTTATAATCGTATATATATATTTGGGCATCGGTTTGAATATCGTGTAAAAAACATATTTAATAAACAACATAATTATGGATTACAATTCACTATTTTGGTTTGTACCGGCAGCGTCGCTGCTGGCACTGTTCTTTGCCCTCTTTTTTTACAGGCGAATGAAACGCGAGAGTGAAGGCACCGAGCGTATGGCTCACATTGCTGCCGCTGTGCGCAAGGGCGCAATGGCCTATTTGAAACAGCAGTACAAGATTGTTACCATTGTGTTTGTGGTGCTTGCATCTGTTTTTGCCGTTATGGCCTATGTGTTCCACATACAGAACGAGTGGGTGCCTTTTGCATTCCTCACCGGTGGTTTGTTCAGTGGTATATCGGGTTATTTCGGTATGAAAACTGCCACATATGCTTCGGCCCGCACAGCCAATGCGGCGCGCAATAGTCTGAACGAAGGCTTGCGTATGGCATTCCGCAGCGGTGCGGTTATGGGCCTTGTTGTGGTGGGCTTGGGCCTGCTCGATATTTCGGTGTGGTATATAATTCTTGATGCCGTAGTGCCTGCCGATGTAAATAACGCGGGTATGAAACTATGCTTCATCACCACCACTATGCTTACATTTGGTATGGGCGCATCCACACAGGCGCTTTTTGCACGTGTGGGCGGCGGTATATATACAAAGGCGGCCGACGTGGGTGCCGACCTTGTGGGAAAAACCGAGTACAATATTCCGGAGGATGATCCCCGCAACCCTGCAACCATTGCCGACAATGTGGGCGACAATGTGGGCGATGTTGCCGGTATGGGTGCCGACCTCTACGAGAGCTATTGCGGTTCCATTCTCTCTACAGCGGCCCTTGGTGCAGCTGCTTTTGCGGCAGAGGGTGGCGCTATGCAGACAAAGGCGGTGCTTGCCCCTATGCTCATTGCAGCTGTGGGCATTGTGCTCTCTATAATAGGTATATTTGCTGTGCGCACAAAGGAGAATGCCGACGTGAAGAGCCTTATAGGTGCTTTGTCGCGTGGAACAAACCTCTCTTCGCTGCTAATTGTGGTTGCAACATTCGGCATCCTCTATCTGCTTGGCGTTGAAAATTGGGTAGGTCTTTCGTTCTCGGTAGTGGTGGGTTTGATAGTGGGTATTGTCATAGGCCGCTCCACCGAGTACTACACATCGCAGTCCTATGCCCCCACCCGCAAGGTGTCCGAAGCCGGACTTACCGGCCCTGCAACGGTTATCATCTCGGGTATGGGATTGGGTATGCTATCCACCGCAATACCTGTTCTTGCCGTTGTGGTTGGCATTATTCTATCTTACCTGTGTGCAACAGGCTTTGTGCTTGATGTCGAAATGGTGACTACCGGTCTTTATGGCATAGCCATAGCATCGGTGGGTATGTTGTCAACCCTTGGCATAACGCTTGCAACCGATGCATACGGCCCCATTGCCGACAACGCCGG
>JAFXGV010000083.1 GCA_017536765.1 Bacteroidaceae bacterium | reverse complement strand
GTCACCCACGTTTGTAGGGAGGTTGGATAAAAAGAGCTATTTTTAGGCTTGCGAAGCCCGAAAAAACGCAGTTTACTAAGCGTAAATGAGTATTTTTCGGGCAAGCGTAACAACAAAAGAGCCTTTTTAGTCAGCCTCTTTATTAGGTTCTTTATGTAACTGATATTTCTAAAACAGTCTCTTTCTTTTAGCTCATCGGTGGCCCGTGAGCCTTTCTTTGCTTAATCTAATTTCTTATATCTCCTTTTTTGGTGACACTGCCCCCGACGACAAACCGGCTAATGCTTTATGCAGCTGAGGACTCCGGCTTGAGATATAACTCGTAGAGGAAAATTCATTATTTATACAACAATAACACCAATATTGACAATAGTGCTGTATTATTTTTAGAGGAAAAGGGGAATAAATTCTTTTTATTGCTTATCTTCGCATAATTAAGTGAAAAATTACATATTATATACCTTTTTAATAAAACAGTATATGAAGATTTCGAAAATTGAGCACTTGGGCATTGCCGTGAAGAGTATTGAAGCGGCACTCCCCTACTACGAGCAGGTACTTGGCTTTGAGTGCTACAACATAGAGACCGTTGAGGACCAGAAGGTGCGCACAGCCTTCCTTAAAGTGGGCGAAACAAAGATTGAGCTCCTGGAGCCCACATCGTCCGAAAGCACCATTGCAAAATTCATAGAAAACCGCGGCGAAGGCATCCATCACATAGCATACGCAGTGGAGGATGGCGTGGCAAACGCTCTTGCAGAGTGCGAGCAGAAGGAGATACGCACCATAGACAAGGCACCCCGCAGCGGTGCCGAGGGATTGCAGATAGCATTCCTGCACCCCAAAGCAACGCAAGGCGTGCTCACCGAGTTGTGCGAAAACCCCAAAAAAGAGTAAACGATAATATATAAAACGAAACAGCCCCGCATAGCCTATACGGCAAAAAACAAACAGGCCTTGCACGGGGATATATTAAAAGAATATGTTATGAGCAAGCAATTTGAAAAAATCAAAGAGCTGGTAGCCCTGCGTGCCAAAGCGCGCCTGGGCGGCGGAGAGAAAGCTATAGAGAAGCAGCACGAAAGGGGCAAATACACAGCCCGCGAGCGCATAGATATGTTGCTCGACAAAGGCAGCTTTGAGGAGATGGATATGTTTGTCACACACCGATGCACTAACTTCGGCCAGGAGAAAAAGCAGTTCCTGGGCGATGGTGTGGTTGTTGGCAGCGGCACAATCGACGGCCGCCTGGTCTATGTGTTTGCACAGGACTTCACCGTAACGGGCGGCTCGCTATCCGAGACAATGGCACAGAAGATATGCAAGGTGATGGATATGGCAATGAAGATGGGTGCGCCCGTTATCGGCATCAACGACAGTGGCGGCGCACGCATCCAGGAGGGCATAAACGCTCTTGCCGGATATGCCGAGATATTCCAGCGCAACATTATGGCATCGGGCGTGATTCCCCAGATTTCGGGTATCTTCGGCCCTTGCGCAGGTGGTGCAGTGTATTCACCCGCGCTCACCGACTTCACCATTATGACCGAGGGCACATCGTATATGTTCCTCACCGGCCCCAAGGTGGTGAAAAC
Organism: Bacteroidaceae bacterium; assembly: GCA_017536765.1. GTDB lineage: Bacteria > Bacteroidota > Bacteroidia > Bacteroidales > Bacteroidaceae > HGM04593. Next base: position 22,797 of record JAFXGV010000083.1, on the reverse strand, counting down.
CGTATTGGGCGAGGTGGTGACACAGGAGGAACTTGGCGGTGCCAGCGTGCACGCAAGCAAGTCGGGCGTAACACACTTTACTGCACAAACCGAGGAGGAAGGCCTTGCACTCATACGCAAACTGCTCAGCTACATACCGCAGAACAATATGGAGAGTGTGCCCGATGTTCCCTGCACCGATCCCATAGACCGCAAGAGCGATATTCTCAACGAAATTATCCCCGACAACCCCAACCAGGCATACGATATGTACCAGGTTATAGGCGAGATTGTAGATAACGGCGAGTTCCTTGAGATACACCGCGATTACGCACAGAATATAATCGTGGGCTTTGCTCGTATGAACGGTAAGTCGGTGGGTATTGTAGCCAACCAGCCCTGCCGCTACGCAGGTGTGCTCGACTGCAATTCATCGCGCAAGGGCGCCCGTTTTGTACGTTTCTGCGATGCATTCAACATACCCATAGTAACACTGGTTGACGTTCCCGGCTTCCTCCCCGGCACCGCACAGGAGTACAACGCTGTCATTATGCACGGTGCCAAGTTGCTATACGCATACGGCGAAGCCACAGTGCCTAAAGTGACGGTAACACTGCGCAAATCCTACGGTGGTTCGCACATCGTTATGGCCTGCAAGCAGCTGCGTGCCGACCTCAACTACGCTTGGCCCAGCGCCGAGATTGCGGTTATGGGTGCAGCCGGTGCGGCCGAGGTGCTATATGCCAAAGAGGCCAAAGAGGCCGAGGACCCCAAGGCATTCATCGCAGAAAAAGAGGCAGAATACAACCGCCTGTTTGCAAACCCCTATCAGGCTGCAAAATATGGTTACATCGACGATGTGATAGAGCCACGCAACACCCGCTTCCGCGTAATACGCGCTCTTGCGCAGTTGCAAGGCAAAAGACAAGACCTGCCCAAGAAAAAACACGGTAACATTCCTCTATAAAAAAGTATAACTATGGAAGAGAAAAAGATAGACGGTGCTGTGGTGGCAGCAATTTCAATGGCACTGAGCGATTTCCTTGGCAACAACATACACGACGAGGAGAGCGGCGTGCTCACCATAACCTATGTAAACAAAAATTGGAACAACCTTAACAGATAAGCAGATATGAAAGAGTACAAATATACAATAGACGGCAACCAGTATTGCGTTGCCATTGAAGAGGCCGGCGAAACAACAGCCAAAGTGACCGTAAACGGCACAGAGTATAATGTGGAGTGGGAAAAGCCCAAAGAGGAGAAACCCGTGGTAAAAGTAAAACCCGTAGCTGCGAAACCTGCGGCAGCACCTGCACCCGCAGCAGCGCCTGCCGCTGCCCCCGTGAATGGTAACGCCATAAAGACTCCCCTGCCCGGTGTAATCATCGATGTAAAAGTAAACGTGGGCGACACTGTTAAGAAGGGCGACACCGTTGTGGTGTTGGAGGCTATGAAGATGGAGAACAACATAAATGCCGACCGCGACGGCAAGGTGGCATCTATAGCTGTGAAGAAAGGCGACACCGTGGCCGACGGCGCTGCACTGATAGTACTTGAATAACCCCTGTAAATAACTATATTATGAAGAAACGCTTTTTTCTATTACTTACCCTTGTAAGTGTACTGTTTTCGACAGCCCTTTTTGCCGCAGGCGACAAGGCAGTGAAGAACGAGAAACCTTTTGTAATTCCCGAGTTGCGTGAGTGGCAGGGAGCAACAGGAACATTCGCCATTACCCCTGAGACAAAGATTGTCTATGGCAAGAAAGATGTTCAGATGGAGCAGGTTGCCAAGCAGTTCGCTGCCGACATTAAAGCTATGTTCGGCAAGGAGGTTGCAGTGGTTGCCGGCAAAGCAAGCAAGGGCGACATTGTACTTGCAACAAAGAAAGACAAGAAACTTGGCGACGAGGGCTACAAAATTACCATTGACGACAAAGTGACACTATGCGCGCCCACAGCTCAGGGTGTATTCTGGGGCACACGTACCCTGTTGCAGATTCTTGAGCAGAACAACGGCAGCGAGCTTCCCAAAGGAACAATAAAAGACTGGCCCGACTATGCAGTGCGTGGCTTTATGCTCGACTGCGGTCGCAAGTTCTTTACCATCGACTTCTTGCGCGAATATGTACAGTTTATGTCGTACTACAAGATGAACACTTTCCAGATTCACTTGAACGACAATGCATTCAAGCAGTTCTTTAACCACGACTGGAACAAGACACCCAGTGCATTCCGCCTTGAGAGCGAGTACTTCCCCAACCTCACAGCACGCGATGGTTACTACACAAAACAGGAGTTCATAGACTTGCAGAAACTTGCCGAGGGCCTCTTTGTGGAGATTATCCCCGAGATTGACGTGCCTGCCCACTCGCTTGCATTCTCAAAATTCCGCCCCGAGATTGCCAGCAAGGATTATGGTATGGACCACCTCGACCTCTTCAAAGAGGAGACATACCAGTTTGTGGATTCGCTCTTCGATGAGTACCTCAAAGGCGACGAGCCTGTGTTCCGCGGCAAGCGTGTGAATGTGGGTACCGACGAATATTCTAACCGCGATAAGGCTGTTGTTGAGAAGTTCCGCTACTTCACCGACCACTGCATACGCCTTGTAGAGAAATATGGCAAGCAGGCAGTTGCCTGGGGTGCGCTCACACACGCAAACGGCGAAACACCCGTGAAATCGGAGAACGTGATACTGACCGCTTGGCACAACCCCTATGCACAGCCCGATGCAATGATGGAGCAGGGTTACGACCTCATAAGCATCCCCGATGGTCTTGTATATATTGTACCCGCAGCAGGCTACTATTACGATTACCTCAACTGCAAATATCTCTATGAGAGCTGGACACCCGCAACCATTGGCGACAAGAAGTTCGACGAGTGTCATCCGCAGATTAAGGGCGGTATGTTTGCAGTGTGGAACGACCACCCCGGTAACGGTATCAGTTCAAAGGATGTTCACTACCGTGTATATCCCGCAATGCAGACAATGGCCGTGAAGATGTGGACAGGTGCCAACACCAAACTACCCTTCGAGCAGTTCAACAACGCACGCACAGTATTGAGCGATGCTCCCGGATTGAACATTGCAGGCCGTTTCAGCGGCGACACCAAGACTATCCTTGCACTCGACAAGGTTGTTCCCGGCAGCGAAAATAATATTAAGGAGATTGGTTTCAACTACACCGTTACATTCGACATTGAAGCAGCAAAAGAGAAACGCGGTACCGTATTGTTCTGCTCGGGCGATGCACAGTTCTACTTGAGCGACCCCATTTCGGGAATGCTTGGCTTTGCACGCGACGGCTACCTGAACACATTCAACTACCAGCTGTTCCCCGGCGAGAAGGCCACTATCACCGTGAGCGGTAACGAGCAGGAGACATACCTCTTTGTAAACGGCAAGCTCGTTGAGACTCTCAACAAGCAGACCATCTACCACAACGAGGGCAAGGACAAGATGTACTATGTACGCACACTTGTATTCCCCTTGAAGAAGGCAGGTATGTTCAACAGCAAGGTTACAAACCTAAAGGTTACCAACAAATGCGCAAAATAAGCATTGGTAACGCATAAGGCACAAAAAAATCTCCGAGCTGCGGCTCGGAGATTTTTTGTATCTAATAAAAGGATTTTTACTTATACCAAACGGTTGGTACCCTTCTCGGGAATTATCACACGCGGTTTGTTGGCTGCCGCCTCCTCGGGAGTCATTATAGCATAAGCCATAATTATAACCACATCACCCGGGCTGAACTTATGAGCGGCTGCACCGTTAAGACAGATAACGCCCGAGCCACGCTCTCCTTTTATAATATAGGTAACAATGCGCTCGCCGTTGCTGTTGTTCACTACGTGAACCATCTCGCCTTCAACCATACCGGCAGCCTCCATAAGCGCCTCATCTATGGTTATGCTGCCCATATAATGAAGATTGGCCTCGGTAACCGTGGCGCAATGAATTTTCGATTTTATAATCTGCAAAAACATTGTACTAATATTTTATATTATCGATAAGACGTATTTTGCCGCAGAAGAGAGCTATGCAGCCAACGGGATAGTCGCTGTCGGCCCACTCGGCAACAGGTTGCAGGGTATTGCCATCCACTATCTGGAAATACTCAAGGTCGAGCCCGGGAGTGTCATATATCGCCTGCTCCACAAACGCCTTGGTATCGGCAAGCGAGTGCTCCTTGGCATAGGGAAGGCTGGCAAAGAGAGTGCGCGATATTGTGAGTGCACGTGTACGTTCCTCGGCAGTGAGCAAGGTGTTGCGGCTGCTCATTGCAAGGCCGTCGGCCTCGCGCACAATGGGGCAAGGAACAATATTCACCTTGATATCGAGCATACGCACCATTGCACGTATTATTGCAAGCTGCTGGAAATCCTTCTCGCCAAAGTATGCATTGTGGGGCTCCACTGCATAGAACAATTTACTCACAATCTGCGCCACGCCATTGAAATGGCCGGGGCGGCAGGCTCCCTCCATAACGGTGTCGAGCGGGGCAAATGAGAATTCGCGGTTATCGGGTGTGGGATACATCTCCTCTACCGATGGAGCAAAAGCTATTGCAGCGCCCACGGTATCGAGCAGAGCGCAATCGGCCTCTATGGTGCGGGGATAGTTCTTAAGGTCGTTCTTGTCGTTGAACTGTGTGGGATTCACAAAGATGCTTACCACCACTACGTCGTTCTCTTTTACTGCGGCCTCCACCAACGAAGCGTGCCCCTTGTGCAGAGCACCCATTGTGGGCACAAGACCTATCTTCTGCCCGTTGGAACGGCACACGTCGAGTACCTCGCGCAGTTCTTTTATTGTATGTATTACTCTCATTTCTAACTTTGTGTATTAAAAATGGAAATTATGTTTTTCAAAATATCCGTGCGTAAAACAAACGCTGCCAACGGGCAAAACATAACAAGGTTGCTTGGCTGTTTGCAGCGAGCGCAGCACTATGTTCACAGTTAAATTGCGATTTTGGATTGCAAAGTAACAAACAAATAACCACATAAAGAAATAAATAAAAGAAAATTTGCTCCCTCACGCGCTACGTGGCACGCATAGACGGCGGCAACGCCGCACTCTGTTACGGGCTGTTAAAAATGCGTTAACATCTGTAAATCAAAGGCTTTTTAGCCCTAAAAACGCTTAAAAAAGAGCATAAATTTGCTATTATGGCGGTTTTTTAGTAACTTTGCAAAAGCCGCGTAATATACCTGCGGAAAAGGAAAGAAAGATGATGAAAGCGAACAAAGTATTATTTATTGCTCAGGAAATTACACCATTTGTACCCGAATCGACAATAGCCAACATAGGCCGCAGTCTTCCACAAGCCACACAAGACGGTGGTAAAGAGATAAGAGTATTCACTCCCAGATGGGGAACCATAAACATAAGACGCAACCAGTTGCACGAGGTGCAGCGTTTGTCGGGGATGAACCTTATCATAGACGACACCGACCACCCGCTTATCATAAAAGTGGCATCGTTGCAGGCTGCAAGAATGCAGGTATATTTCATTGACAACGACGACTACTTCCAGAACCGCCGTATGACAACCGACGAGAACGGAAACGAGTACAGCGACAACGACGAGCGCGCAATATTCTTTGCACGCGGTGTGCTCGAAACTGTCAAAAAGACAAACTGGTGCCCCGATGTCATCCACTGCCACGGCTGGATAACAGCCCTCACCGCCCTTTATGTAAAGAGCGCCTACAAGGAGGAGCCCTCGTTCCGCAACTCTAAGGTGGTTATTTCACTTTACGACGATAATTTCAACGGCACATTCCCCGAAGGCTTTGCCGAGAAGACACTGCATAGGGATATGAGCATCGACCTGCTCGACGGGACAGCCGAGCCCACATCGTACGAGGAACTTGCAAAGCTGGCGATAAGATACAGCGACGGCGTGATAGTAAACGGCGACAACGTATCGCCCGCGCTCGTGGAGTATGCTAAATCGCTCGGCAAACCCGTTATGCCCAAAGCAAGCGACGAGGAGTATGCCGAGGCTTGCAACAACTTCTACGAAACAATCATTTGATAACAAATAACGAACAGTGGGCTGCTATCGGGCAGCAAACAATAACAGCCCATCGAGAGTTACAACAGACTACCGGATTACAGACAACCGTATGAAAAAGTACATCTCGTTTTTCTTATTTGCAACCATTGCAATACTCACTTTCACAGGATGTGATGATGAAACTGCGACGATTGGAAGCAGTATTGTACCCGATAAAGATATTGTCACCGCAAGCAAAAAGATTTTCTATGCAAAGAGCAAATCCTTTGATGCAGGCAATTCCATCATAAACAAATCGGACTATATGTACCTGGGGCGCTACACAGAGCCACAGCACAATACCACCTTCGAGGCGAGCTTCCTCACACAGTTTACCAGTGGCGACAATGAGGCCTTCCCCAAAGACGGTGTCATAGACAATAGTGCCGTATATACCAAGCTGCGCATATATTACGACAGCATCACGGGCGACAGGAACAACGCTATGAAGTGCGAGGTGTATGAACTTGACAAGGTTGTTGCCGAGGGCGTGAACTACTACACCGACATAGATTTCGGAGAGTATTACGACCGGAGCAAGGCACCCATTGCCACAAAAGTTTACAGCGCAAAGGACTATGCCCTGCACGACTCACTGACCGAGGCCAACTACGATGCCAACATAGAGATTGCACTGCCCAACGAGATAGGCACACGCATAATTCAGCAATACTATGCCAACCCTGCCGATTTCGAGAACTCCGAGGTATTCATAAACAACGTGTTCAAAGGCATCTATGTAAAGAACTCGCAGGGCGACGGCACGCTCATAAACGTGTACCGCACAAGACTGGAGGTTGCGTTCAGCCACTACATCAAAAGCAGCTCGGGCGAGAAGGATTCCATAGAAACCCTCTTCACCCCCTTCTATTCAAACAAGGAGGTATTGCAGCTTAACAAGTTCGACAATGGCGACCTCACACCCTATATGAGCAACACCGATGCCACATACATAAAGACACCGGCCGGCATATTTACCGAGGTGGAGCTGCCTATAGACGAGATTATGGAGGAGTGTGCCGGCGACACGCTGAACTCGGTGAAGATAGAATTCGCCGGTTTCCGCGCCGACGACAACAACGACTTCAACCCACCTACCACCCTGCTTATGGTGCGCAAGAAGGATATGACAGAGTTCTTCGAAAAGAACAAGGTGTGCGACAACATCACATCGTTCTACACCACCATCACAAGCAACAGCAGCCGCTACACATTCGGCAACATAGCCAAACTCATAAAGCACTGCTATAGCGAGTATGAGGCAGGTGAGGCTGATGCCGACTGGGAGAAGGTGGTGCTCATCCCCATAAATGCCACCACCGACGGCTATGGCAACCTTGTGAAGGTGAAGCACTATACGCAGTTGAGCAACATAAGATTGCAGGGCGGCGACAACACCCCATCGAGGTTGAGGTTGTGAGCAGCCGTTATAAATAAGAAAAAGAGAATATCCAATACACAAAAAAATGCAGTACCCGGGTACTGCATTTTTTTGTGTATATCCACCACCCTACATTCTGTTGCATATAAAGAATGTGGGCAGTGCGACGCACTGCCCACAAAACTTATCTTACAAAGAACTATTATTTCTCTTTCTTTGCTTTTGTTGCTTTGGCAGGCTTCTCCTCGGCAGTTTCGGCAGCCTTGGCAACCTTCTTTGCCTTAGTGGCAAGTTTAGACTTAAGGCTCTCAACCTCTGCCTCGAGCTGAACAATTTCAACCTCTTGGTTCTCTATCATCTGCTGCAATGCACCAAGCTCCTCGTTATCCATCTCCTCGGGATACTGTGCACGTACACGTGCCATAAAGTCGCCAAGAATGTTCATATAGTTGGTGAATGCATCGTAGGGAGATTCATAGATACTGCGCTCGGTGATGATACCATTCTGCTTTGTAGTCATAAAGCGGAGGTTCTCGGCTGCCTGCAAATAGTCGAAATCCTGTTTCAACTTCTTGTCGTCAGAGAGCGAGATACGCTCTGCCAAGCTATACAGTTTGTCGAATGCCTCGCGCTGCAATGAGTTACCCAACCAAGAACTTGCATCGCGCTCCTCGTCCATCCAAGAGAGGGGATAAGAAACCTCCAACGAACCTACCGACTTATGTTTGTCGATAATCTCCGAAGGTGTAGAGAACGAGATACCACGGTCTTTTGCACAAGCGGGGATGGCCTTGAGGAAATCCAAGATGTGCGAAGACAAGGGCTGCGACACACCAAGTGCGTGAAGATTCATAAAGATATTGATAACCTCATCCTCCTCGGGGAGCTGGGCAATCCAATCTACATAAGTCTCGGCAAACAAAGGATACTCGCTCCATTTGGGGTTAGAGAAACGCAACGATATATCGTCGGACAACTTATAGTCGCGCAACAAGAGCTTCAAGTTGGGAGCTGTAGCGCAGTTGTAAACAAAGTGGGGGCTTCTCCAAGCAAGAATGTGCTTTGCACCCTCGGAGAGCATACCTTTGAAGCCCATAGAGGCTGCCATCTCACCAATCTCGTCGGAGTAGATAAGGCCCGAGTTGCGCAACACTTTGGGTTTCTTGCCAAAGAGCTCTTTGATTTTGCGGTTCTGGCGCTGAACCTCCTCCATAAATACCTCGCGCGATGCAAGTGAAGAGAGGCCGTGTGAATAGGGCTCGCAGAGGAACTCGCAACAACCGGTCCTATTAATCTCGTGCAAAAGTTCTATCACCTGGGGAGCATATAGCTCGAGCATCTCCAAGCCCACACCCGAAACCGAGAAGGCAACCTTGAAGGCACCGTCGTTCTCCTTTACCATCTCCAGCAATGTGGTCAATGCGGGAATGTATGATTTCTCTGCTATCTCTGTAATTGCGCTCTCGTTTGCGTAATCGTCATAGTAGTAGTGGTCACTACCGATATCGAAGAAACGATAACGTTTCAACTGTCTGATTTGATGAATCTCGAAATAGAAACAAATTGTTTTCATATTATTCGTCTTTTAAAATTTTACCAACCCATTACTTTTTCATATACCTTACGCAGTTTAAGAGCTACGTTCTCCCAAGTGATCTGGTTCACCTCGTTGCGGCCCTCAACCTTCAAATATTCATACAACGACTCGTTGTTGCAGATTGAATAGATGGCATCGGCCATTGCGTGGATATCCCAATAGTCGGTTTTGATACATTTGTCGAGAATCTCGGCACAACCCGACTGTTTTGAAATGATTGTGGGTACATCGCACTGCATTGCCTCCAACGGAGAGATACCGAACGGTTCACTTACCGAGGGCATTATATACACATCACTCGCTTTAAGGCACTCATATACCTGACGGCCTCGCATAAATCCGGGGAAGTGGAAACGGTCCGAAATTCCGCGTTGCGCAGCCAGGCGTATCATATCGTTCATCATGTCGCCGCTACCGGCCATACAGAAACGGATGTTCTTTGTACGTTTGAGCACCATTGCAGCAGCCTCAACGAAATACTCGGGGCCCTTCTGCATTGTTATACGGCCAAGGAATGTAACCACCTTCTCACCGGGTATCTTCTTGGGAACGATGTCAAGAATCTCCTGCGACAAAGGAGTAACCGCGTTGTGCAGGGTTGACACCTTGTCGGGGTGCTGGTGATACTTGGTGATAACGGTCTGGCGTGTGAGCTCACTCACGCACAAGATGTGGTCGGCGTTGTCCATACCGTTTTTCTCAATGGCATAAACGGTGGGGTTCACGTTACCACGGCTACGGTCGAAATCGGTAGCGTGAACGTGTATCACGAGTTTCTTGCCCGATACCTGCTTGGCGTGGATACCTGCCGGGTATGTGAGCCAGTCGTGCGAGTGGATGATGTCGAACTCCTCGGTGCGGGCAACCACTCCGGCAATTATAGAGTAGTTGTTAATCTCGTCGTGAAGGTTTTCGGGGTAGCCACCTGCAAACTCCATACAACCCAGGTCGTTGGTGTGCATATAGCTGAAGTCGCCATATATGTGTTCGCGATAGCGATAATACTCATCGGGTGTCATCACCGCACCAATGCGTGAATTGACATAATCTCTGTCAACATTTTTCCACACAATGGGCACGGAGTTCATTCCGACGATTCTCAAAAAGCTGTTATCTTCGTCGCCATAGGGCTTGGGGATACAGAACTTAATCTCCACATCACCTTGCTGAACAAAGCCCTTGGTCAGTCCGTAACTTGCTGTACCGAGTCCGCCCGAGATGTGAGGCGGGAACTCCCAACCGAACATTAATACTTTCATATCGCTTATCCCTCCAATTTAGATTCATACTGTTTGAGCAGCTGGCTCGTTCTCAAGATTTGTGCCACGTTCATTGCAAACGCCACTGCACCACGTCCTTTGAACGGCGGGTTGCCATCGAACACCTCGGGGATAGAGCCCACACAGTGCTGTACAATCTCGTCCTCGAAGCCCACCATCTGGCGCTCCACGAATGAGATACCGCTCAGTTTATATATCTTCAAATAAGCCTCGTAATAGAAACCGCCGAGCCAAGGCCAAGCTGTACCCTGGTGGTATGCGTAGTCGCGCTGTATCTGCGGGCCCACATAGTTGGGGTTGTAACCAACACTCTTGGGCGAGAGCGAACGCAAACCGCGCGGTGTGAGAAGCTCGCGGGTGACAATATCGAGTACTTTTTTCTTCTGTTTTGAATTGAGAGGAGAGTTGTCGAGAGCAACGGCAAATATCATATTGGGGCGAACACTCCAATCGACATAGTCGCCATCGACATAGTCATAGAGATAACCGTGCTCGTTGAGGAACACCTCGACAAATGCAGCGCCTGCAAGAGGAATGAGGCGTACAAGCGAGTCGAGCACAGGCTGGTTGTGCATAAGCTCGGCCATCTGCTGTATGAACACAAGCGCGTTGTACCACAATGCGTTTATCTCCACAACGTGGCCTGTGCGGGGAACAACGGGACGGCCGTTTACGGTGGAGTTCATCCAGGTAACTGCCTTGTCCTTGCCATTGGTCCACAGCAAGCCGTTTTGCGCAACGCGCAAGTTGTTGTGTTTGTTATTGCGAATGAAGTCGAAGATGCGCATAAGCAGGTCGCCATACTTGTCGCGGCAAGCCTCCATACTGCACTCCTTGGCATACTGCTGCAATGCCCAAACAGCCCACAACAGCACATCGGGATGCTCCATCTCGTAAATCTTCACATTGCTCACGCGGTCGTTTATGAAATCGTCGATGGCAATGCTTGCAGTCTTCATAACCTTCTCGAACTCGTCGTAGTGGCCCTGCGACAATGCTAAACCGGGCAACGACACAAAGAGGTCGCGTGCACGGCACTTGAACCAGGGATAACCTGCGAGGATGTAGATGTGCTCGCCCTGTACATTGAAGAACTGGTTGCCGGCACACTGCATACAGTGCATAAAGTTATCACGCGGATCGCGAATTTCCTCCTCGTGCTCAAAGGCTGCCTTCATAGTACGTGTGGTCATAGGAGCGACACCACCCGAGAAGACGATGCTTTCGCCCGGCTTCATCTTAACCTCGAAATATCCGGGAACAAAGAGGTCCTCATTAAAGTCGTAACCACGCTCAAGCTCTTTCACATACTCGATACCGCGATACCAGTCGGGCTGATAAACGAAATCGTTCTTCTTGTTCAGCTGCATATAGAGGTCGGGGTAGTCGGCATACATACGCATACTTATACCGTTCTCCACTTCCTTGTAGCTGCGGTCGGCTATGCTGTTCTCGTGTGTGTATTCACGCACGCTGCGGAACGCCAAGAAGGGGCGCAAGCGCAATGTAACAGGGGTGTTTGCCTTCAACAAGGTGTAACGAATAAGAATTCTGTTCTCGTGATGCACAAAGGCTTTCTCTTTTTTAAGCCACACGCCACCTACGTTGTATATGGTGGTGGGGACACGCTCCCAGGCGAACTCACGAATGTACTTGTTACCGCGGGGACTGAAGTTGTCGGCATTGTACTTGTGCAATCCCAAGTTAAATTCCGCACCGTGCAGAACTACCGTCTCGTCGAGCGACGACAGCAGCACGTGGTTCTCGTCATCGAGCTGTGGGATAGGAACAACCAGCAAACCGTGATATTTACGGGTATTGCAATCGACAATTGTCGAACAATGATAAGCACCCGAACGGTTTGTCCTCAAAATCTCCTTTTGCAACGACTCTTCCAAGTTCGTCATCAGCGTTTTTTCGAATCGCAAATAACTCATCTCGTTTAATTTATATAATTAGACTAATTTACTTATCACCTCTCAAATGTAAGTATTATAAAATTGAATAACAAAAAAGTGTGCAACTTTTTTTAAAAAATCATAAAAAGTAGCAATTTCTTTAATCTTCGAATAGCGAAATTGTTATTTTACAGCCTATTTTATGAAATGAAGTATTCTCGAAACCGGCGAATATTCCCAAATCGACGTAAGGTGTTTCCACACCATAGCCAACCTCGCAATAGGGGTGCAATTTCGATATGAAAAGCAGATTGAAGAAGAGCATCTCGTTCTTTATGAATTTCACTTGCGGGAGCATCTTTTGCCACACGAGGAACGGCGACACATAGGCGGCATTGGCCCTGAAATACCTGTTGGCCGAGTTGTACCACTCGCCGTCGAGCAGCTGAAAAATACCGCTCAACTCATCATCCTTATCAAGCGGTAGAATATTATCCTTGAGGAACGTGTAGTTTATGAAATACAAATCCTTTTCATACAAATAGCCACCAAAGCCTAAGCGGGTATTGAGCGAGGCACTGCCGGAGAGGCGATGTTTGTATTGCACATCAAATTCGGCACGGGTGTAAACGCTTTTTGAATCGAGCGGGCCACGCACGCCTTGCTCGATGTCTATCGAAAAGCGCGGCATACGGGAACCGAGGTTCACCTTTTTGTCACCATCGTAATAGTGGTACATCCCGGGATGCCATATAAATTGCAAGTGCGGAGCAAAGCTGCGATATTTCCGTTTTATCTTTTCACCATCCACAACCTGCCCCACGGCATTGCCATAGAGCGAGCGATAGTAGTATGTCACGCCCAACTGCACATCAAAGCCATTGAACCACTCGCGCCGAAGATTTACAGCAAAGCGCGAATCGCGGTAGTAGGTAAAAGCCATTTCGGAGAAACGTATATCGGGGAACTCAAGGTCCTTTATCTTTTCAACCTCAAACTCCCTGTATATACTGTTTTCTCGCCCTGCACTCACCTGGAGCATTCCTCTATGGCGCGGATCGAAAACATAATTTCCATTGACACTCCAATAAAACTCGTTTCGTTTGAAACTATAGCCGAGCATTGGTTTCAGTGAGAAGCTATGCTTTCTACCCATACGACTTCTGAGGTTTAATGCCAATCTGTATGTAACACCCTTACCGGTACTATATCGCAGATAGGATGGGTTTATGAGCGGATAAACCTTGATGTCGCTATCACCCCAATTCAAATGATGGCTGCTAATCATCTCGTCACCCACGTCCCATAGCCAACGCAGCACCTTGTCGCTCTTTCTTTTAGGCTTGTCCGATTTTCCCCACAGAGCAACGGTGTCGGTTTTTATTACACCTTTCTTTATATATATAAGGGAATCGGCTGCCGTCAGCGGGCAAGGGCGATGCATCGTCACATAGACATCGGGAGTTTCCACGGAAAGACTGTCCCAATCGGCATTGAGCAGACCGGTAAGGTCGAAACGGCTTTTATTGTTATAATTGTTAAGCGCTGTGGAGAGCGATGAATATTCGTACCGAGCTTCCACATCTATATCTAATTCATTGAGGGCAAAATCATAGAATATCTTCAACGACAAATCTTTCACCACATAGCGTTCAAGCCCCTCATTACCCATATGGCACTCTATTGCAAAGCGGCTTTGTTCGTCCCATCCCTCGGCATAAAAGGAGCGCACCGCGCAGCCGGCATCAAAAACCACCCATCCGCTTGTGAGCAGTTTTATGTTATCGAATTTATGTGCAAAAAGAATTTTACACCTACCATCGGGGGCATTATATGTACTATCTATAACATAGTTGTAATAATCATAATTTGTGGGATATAAAGGCGACAGGTATTGCGCCTTGAAAAGTTTTTCGTGCAGAAAATCGGGATTCATATAATATAGCACCCTGTCAATCTCGCCATTGCCTCTTTTGTAGGATGTCAGATGCGCCCTGCGCCTTATATCGGGCACAGCGTTGTCCACATAGTGTATCTCATAGAAAAATTCCGACAAATATTTCTGTTTTTCGGAATCGAAGCGGGCAAGGTCGGGGATGAGATTAAGAACGATGCTCTGTTTCTTCACATCGACATACTCTTTTATATACAGCTCGCCAAACAGTTCCCCAACCTGGAAATCACCTGCAAGCAGACGGGCGGCATACGCATCCATAACGCGCTTGGCAGCATCACCGGTGACGCTGCCAAACAGGGGCACCGACAAAAATGCCCATATAGATATAATAAGGTATTGCCGCCTTATCATTGCTTGCCGCAGGGGTGTGAATTACTATTATCGCACAGCTGCGCGCACCCTCAAAAGGGTGTCAAGCAAATCCTCAAGCAAATCGAGGCGAAGCATATTTGCGCCATCGCTCTTTGCCACAGCCGGGTTCTCGTGCGTTTCGATGAAGAGACCATCTGCACCCACGGCAATGGCAGCCTTTGCTATGGTAGAAATCATCTGGGGCATACCACCTGTAACGCCCGCGGTTTGGTTGGGTTGCTGCAATGAGTGGGTTATATCCATCACCACCGGATAGCCGAAAGAGCGCATCTGTGGAATTCCGCGGAAATCGACAACCAAATCCTGATAGCCGAATGTGGTACCGCGCTCGGTGAGCATCACCTGCCCTGCACCGCCCTCGGAAACAACCTTCTCGGCAGCAAACTTCATAGCCTCGGGCGAGAGGAACTGTCCTTTCTTTATATTCACCACACGACCGGTCTTTGCCGCAGCCACAAGCAGGTCGGTCTGGCGGCAAAGGAATGCGGGAATTTGCAGGACATCCACATACTCGGCAGCCATTTCAGCCTCCTCGGCCGAGTGAACGTCGGTCACCACAGGTACATTAAATGTTTCGCGTACCTTGCGCAACACACGCAGTGCCGCCTCGTCACCTATTCCGGTGAAGGAATCGATGCGTGAGCGGTTGGCCTTGCGATACGAGCCCTTGAACACATAAGGAATATTCCTATCGTTTGTCATACTTACAACGCGCTCTGCTATGCGCATAGCCATATCCTCGCCCTCAATAACACAGGGGCCTGCCAAGAGAAAGAAATTCTCGGTAGATGTCAAATCTCTTATTGTCATATTATTTTTTGTTTTTTATTTTAGTAGGAATAATCAAATTAACAGCCTCGGGCATCACGGCAACCTTCATTGGGAATGTGGGGTAGAACATACGTCCGTCGATACCCACGTGAGCACCGCCCGCATCCTCTATAAGCACCTCGGTGGTGCGGAAGGGCTCCATCAGTTCGTAGTTCATAATTTTGCGGCGATAGACCATCAAGAGCCCCTCAATCATACCAAACAACTTGGGCATTTTGATGGCCGACACATCGAGCCATCCGTTATAGGGCACAGCGCTTGGCGTCATACCATAGCCGCGTGAATTGCCCACGCAAAGCATCATAAAGTTCTTATCAATCGTTTGATTGTTAAGCCTGAATCTCATTCTATAACTCTGACGAAAGAAAAGCAGTTGAAAAAGACCTCTTACAATAGAACCAAGTTTGGCAAATACAAACCTTTTTTGATTGGCAATCTCCACAACTCTGGCAGTGAGCCCAATGTTGAGCACATTCAGGAAATAACGTTTCTGCTCACCGGCATCGTCGGTGTAACTGCAACAGCCCACATCCACCTTGCGCACGCGGTGAGTGATTATGCAATCTATCGCCGCCTTGTAATCCTTCATAGGCAAGCCCCAGTACGAGGCATAATCGTTGGCAATGCCATTGGGAATTATGCCAAGCGACACTTTGTTATAGTTCTCCGATGCCATAATACCATTAACCACATCCTGCAAAGCACCGTCGCCACCAACCACCACAATGGTTTCGTAGCCATTGTCGGCAAGCATTTTGGCCTGACGTTCAAGGGAGGTGTAATCTTCCGATTGTATGCAATCGTACTCCACATACTTTTCACGCAGATACTCGCGTATCTCTCTCCAGCGATGGCGCGGCGAGATGGAACCTAATTTAGGGCAGTATATAATGCCCCAACGATGCCTGCTTATCTTACTTTTTGTCATACATCAAATTCTTTATCAACTCCACCTGCCGGGCACGGGGCAGCGAGGCATCAATCCAATGAATGTGCGTGCCGCGCTTTTCCATTCCACGGAACCAGGTCATCTGCCTCTTGGCAAACTGGTGAATGGCAATTTCGAGCCCGCGCACCATATCATCGTAGCCCATTTTGCCTGTCACATACATAGTCACGAACTTATATTCGAGCCCGTAGTATATCAGTTGCTCGGCCGTGATGCCCGATGCAAGCAAGCCCTCAACCTCCTCGACAAGCCCCTCCTGCAACCTTTGCAGCAAGCGGGCAGTAATTCTTTGGCGGCGCACCTCCCTATCGACATCAACCCCCACGGTGAGGGTGCGTATAGCAGGGAAGGAGCGTTCCTCCACCGGGCACGATGCGTAATACTCCTCTATCTCTATGGCACGTATGGCACGCTTTTTCGTATCGGTATCGGTGTTGTTATGCAGCGTTTTATACCCGGCAAGAATGGTGGTGAGCTCATCGAGACTCCTCTCTTCGAGCCTTGCACGCAATGCGGCGTTTTCGGGCACGGGAATGAGCCTGTAGCCACGCAACACCGACTCCACATACATACCACTGCCGCCACACAGCACGGGGAGCGCACCGCGTGAGGTCACATTTTCGTATGCCGAAAGGAAGTCACGTTGGAACTCAAACAGATTATACTTTTCACCCGCATCCACGATATCAACAAGATGCACAGGCACCGAAACGCCATTGCGGGAATACTCGGCCAAATCCTTACCCGTACCAATGTCCATACCACGATACACCTGGCGGCTGTCGGCGCTTATAACCTCGCCACCAAGCGACAAAGCAAGCTCCACAGCAAGAGCCGTTTTGCCACAGGCCGTGGGGCCCACCACCGCCAGCATATCATATTTCATTTCATCTACGTTCATCGGGCAAGGCATATGCCACCATTATATACTATAACTATGATGCGAAGGTAAGCAAGTTCGGCGCAATAGCAAAATAAATCATCCACAAATTTCACAATGCACAAAACCAAGGAGCCGCAAGAGATATACACGCAACAACAATTAAGTTAAAAAACTTAAAAACAAGCATCGCCATTATACTTTTTTCATAAGAAACGAGTTATAACATTAAAACAACAAATATAATGTACGAAAACCTCTTATGCCTGCCCTACTTTCAGGGTATGAGCAAAGACAATATCACAGCCATACTCGACAAGGTAAAGCTCGAGTACCACACCCTCGGCGACAAAGAGACACTCTGCAAAAAAGGCGACGAGTGCAACAATTTCATACTCATAACCAAAGGCGAAATCGTATCGCACGCCTATGCCCCCGACGGCACATACTCCATTGAAGAAGAGCACAAAGCGCCATATGCCATAGAGCCATACTCTATGTTCGGCTACAGCACGGCATACACCCGCAGCTACAACGCCAAAGGCACCTGCACCACCCTCACGATAGGGAAAGAATACTTCTTCAGCGAATTTACCAAACAAGAGATCTTCACCCTTAACTTCATGAACCTCATAAGCCGCAGGGTGCAACTGCTGAACGATGCCATATGGGGCTACACCCCCACCACCATAGAGGGGCGCATAATAGTATTCATTGCCAAGCGATGCGAAACCGCACACGGCTGCAAAAAGGTGAATATAAAGATGGAACGCCTTGCCACATTGCTGTGCGAAACACGCCTCAACATATCCAGGGCACTGAACAACCTGCAAAGCAACGGGCTCATAGTGCTTAACCGCAAGGAGATATACATACCCGAATTTGAAAAACTAATCCCGCACATCAGATAAATTTACCATAAAACAGCAAAAGCCACCTGCACGCAAAGCCTTGCAGGTGGCTTTTTCGCAAAAAAGCGCACATAAATTTGGCATAAACGAAGAAACGCACTATCTTTGCACCCGCAAAGCAAACTAACTTTGCACAACACAAGGTTGGTTCCGTAGCTCAGCTGGATAGAGCAACGCCCTTCTAAGGCGTGGGTCGAGCGTTCGAATCGCTCCGGAATCACGACATCGGTAGGAAAGCTCGCTTTCCTACCGATGTCGTTTATCACCACCACTCACCCCCCCGCACAAATTGTCAATTTCACAACCCTGCCCGCCCCTCGGAGATATATTTTTGCAGAAAACACAAAATATATTACTATGAAATTCGACGAAATTAAAAGAAAGATTGAGAATTACAGGCGCGAGTATGGAAAGACAGCGGCCAAGAGGCTTTACATTGGGATAACCAACGACGTTGACAGGCGGCTGTTTGGTTTTCACCGGGTGCCGCGGCGGGATTATTGGTGGATATACCTGCCTGCCGACGATGCCGAAACAGCCCGCAGGGTGGAGAAACACTTTATTGAGGCCGGTATGCAGGGCGGCACAGGTGGTGGCAATGGCAACACGAATATCGTCTATTGCTACGAGGTATCAAATGACACAAGAGAATGCTAAACAGAATAAAGCCGTGGAGCGAACTCGCTCCACGGCTTCTGTCGTCACTTATAGCATATTATAGTTTTTTGGGCAAATATTTGTTGAGCAGCAGCACGCCAAGCAGCGCTGAAATGAACGAGCCGCACAAGATACCCAATTTAGCCTGCCCAAGAACGGCCGCACCACCCTGGAGCGAGGCATACGAGAGGTCGGCAATGAAAATAGATACCGTGAGCCCTATGCCGCAAAGCATACACACCGATGCAAAAGAGCTCCAGTTACTGCCCTGCGGCAGGGCAACCAGCCCGCACTTTATGGCTATCCACGAGAAGGAGAACACACCCACGAACTTGCCCACCACAAGGCCCACCATAACAGGCAAGCCCACACCTGTGAACAGTGTACCTATAGTCATACCTGCAAGGTCGATACCCACATTGGCAAAGGCAAACAGCGGAATGACCACGTAACCAATGAAGCTGTTCATACCGTCTTCCAAATCCTGCAACGGGCTTATCAATTTATCTGCTGCCGATTCTATGCTCTTTAATATATGAATCTCGTCGTGGGTGAGCACCACGGTGTTGTGCTTGCCTGTAACCTCGTGCACCGGAAGGAGGTTTATATTGTTACGTATGCGCTCTATGTAATGAGCCGAGCCCCTGCGCAGCGATGCCGGCACGCAGAACGCCACAATAACACCTGCAATGGTGGCGTGAATACCCGAATTGAGCATAGCATACCACAGCAGCATACCAGCTGCCAAGTAGAAGGATTTCTTACCCACCCTGCGTATGTTGCCGAATATGAGCAATGCCACGCAAGCAAGCGCCATAAGCAGATAGGTGAAATCTATCTGCGAGGAATAGAAGAGCGCTATCACAATGATACCGCCAAGGTCGTCGGCCACGGCAAGGGCAGCTAAGAACACCTTCAGCCCCACAGGCACCCTTGTGCTAAAGAGCGAGAGGACACCAAGCGAAAAGGCTATATCGGTGGCCATAGGGATGGCCATTCCACGCAACATATCGGCATCCTGCGGGCACACAAGCCAAAAGAGGAGCACTGGCACAAGCATACCGCCGCAGGCACCTATGATGGGCAGCATAGCCTTTTGGCGCGACGAAAGCTCGCCCACAAGTATCTCCCTCTTAATCTCCAGGCCCACGGTAAGGAAAAAGAGAGCCATAAGAAAATCGTTTATCACGGCAATGAGCGACATTGCGTGCCCATTGTGGCTGAATACGTTGAAATCGCCCACCGACACCGACACCGGCGTGCTCCAAAAATTGAAATACCACTCCTTCAACGGCGAGTTGGCACACACAAGAGCAAGCAAAGAAAACACCACCAGCACAGCGCTCGAGGTTACATATTTCTTTAACATACTCTTGAAACTATAATTACCCATAGCTACTATTATAATAATTGTTAATTGAGCGGCAAAATTAACAACTTCCCGCGAAGAAAAACCCTTTTATTTATTGGCTTTTTCAATGGCAACAATTGCTTTTAACGATAAAAGCAGCCCGGTTGCAAAAAATAAATTGCCGCAACATTAGGAATAAAAGAAAATGATTGTAAATTTGCGCAAAACAAACTTAAAACCCAAACATATGCTGACACTCGACAAAATATACCACGCACGGTATGTATTGAAAGATGTTATTCGCCGAACAGACCTTATCCAGGCTCCCAACATCAACCCCGATGCAATGGTATTTCTCAAACCCGAGAACCTGCAGCTGACAGGTTCGTTCAAGGTACGTGGTTCATACTACAAGATTTCACAGCTATCCGAGGAGGATAAGAAGAAAGGTGTTATCGCCTGCTCGGCAGGTAACCACGCACAGGGCGTTGCCCTTGCTGCCACCAAGAACGGCATTAAATCGACCATCTGCCTCCCCGACGGCGCCCCCATCTCCAAGATTGAGGCCACCAAAAATTACGGTGCCGAAATATGCCTTGTAGAAGGTGTTTACGACGATGCCTACCAGAAGGCCCTGCAGTTGCGCGACGAGCACGGCTACACATTCATCCACCCCTTTGACGACGAGGATGTAATTGCAGGCCAGGGAACCATTGGCTTGGAGTTGCTCGACCAGTTGAAGGATATGGATGCAGTCATCGTGCCCATTGGCGGCGGCGGTCTCATTTCGGGTGTAGCCTTTGCCATAAAATCACTCAACCCCAAGATAAAGGTATACGGTGTGCAGTCGAGCGGTGCACCCAGTATGTTCAATTCAATAAAGAACAAGAAGATAGAGCGCCTGCCCGGCGTGGCAACCATTGCCGACGGTATCGCCGTTAAAGAACCCGGACAGAACACATTCGCAATCTGCAGCAAATATGTCGATGAGGTGGTAACCGTTACCGACGACGAGGTATCATCGGCCATCCTCTCGCTCATAGAGAAGCAGAAACTCATCGCCGAGGGTGCAGGTGCTGTGGCCGTGGCTGCCGCAATGTTCAACAAGGTGCCCATCAAAGGCAAGAAGGTTGTGTGCGTGGTATCGGGTGGTAACATCGACGTTACAATCCTCGACCGCGTAATCAAGCGAGGCCTCCTCACAGCAGGTCGCTCATACGCGCTCACAATAGAGCTCCTCGACAAGCCCGGCCAGCTGCTCAAGATTTCGCAGATTATTGCCGAGCTCGGTGGCAACGTAATTTCGGTACACCACGAGCGCGCCAATGCAAGTATGGACATCAACGGCTGCTTCTTGCGCGTGAATATGGAGACACGCAATTTTGCACAGGTCGATGAGATTAACAAAGCGCTCCTTAAAGCAGGATTCAGAATTTTAGAAAACAATAAACTTTAACAGCTATGATTAAAAAGATTCATACAGACAATGCCCCTGCGGCAATCGGCCCCTACTCACAGGCCATAGTATGTGGTAACATCCTCTTCACATCGGGCCAGGTACCCATCAACCCCGCAACAGGCGAGGTGGAAGCCGAGGGCATCGAGGCACAGGCAACACAGGTGATGAAGAACCTCGATGCAGTGCTCACCGAGGCAGGCAGCTCGTTCCAGAAGGCAATCAAAACAACCTGTTTCCTCAAGAATATGGAGGATTTCGCAGCCTTCAACGCAGTATATGCACAATATTTCACCGAGAAGCCCGCACGCTCTTGCGTAGCTGTGAAGCAGTTGCCCAAAGACGTACTCGTGGAGGTTGAGGTTATTGCAGAAATCTGATAAAACAAACCACAACCAACAAATACAATCGCTTGCCCACACGGGCAAGCGATTATATTTATATGCCGTAAATTCCAAATTTATTGTATCAAAGAGAAAAATGCGTGTTAAAATCTTTGCCAAATAAAAAAAAAGCACTAATTTTGCAAGCTGAATGGCAAAAGCAGATTTTGAGCAAAACATATAAAATAATATAAGACGATGAAAAGAACATTCCAACCCTCTAACAGAAAGAGAAAGAACAAACACGGTTTCCGTGAGAGAATGGCCACAAAGAACGGCCGTCGCGTATTGGCATCTCGTCGCGCAAAAGGACGTAAGAAACTTACAGTATCTGACGAGTACAACGGCAAGAAAAAGTAATTGCTACGCAATGCAAATTGCAATGTCAGCATAAAATTTTGCAAAAAACAGGAGTTTACCTTTGGTGGTAAACTCCTGTTTTTTTACGATAAACGCAACTGTTCACGGCTCACCTGTAAAGTATAGGGGAATATCCCATAATAAGTTTCATATGTTGTAGGGGCATTAAACTGCTCCTCATTAGGAGGAGCCGGATTGTGGCGAAGCCACAAGACTGAGGAGGTTTTTGTGCGCCCCTAATAAATGAGTTGCGCCTGTTATACTGGTGTAGTATTCTATGGATGATATGTCTTGCTGTAAAGTTTTCGGTGCTGATTATCTGGCATTCTCTCAATTTGGTTATATTTTTTATGTACTTTCTATGCCGATAGAAAGTACCAAAGAACTCTGCGCATATGGTCGCTTTCTTAACGGAAAACGTAGCTGATGTTTTTGGGGTGTCCGGAACTCGCTTGGCGGCGCAAAATGGCAAGCCATTT
>JAFXGV010000082.1 GCA_017536765.1 Bacteroidaceae bacterium | reverse complement strand
AGCGGCGAAAGCTCGTGCAAATGAGCGCAGAAGGCAAGTTTGCTTGCATTATGCCGAGTGCAGCCGAGGTTGGATATAATCAATTGAACGCCCCGTGTGCCGGAACCTTTTGTTTCTTTTCAGTTATGAAAAGAAAGGATAGAAAGAATTAAACAAAGAAAGGCTCACAAGCCACCGACAAGATAAAAACACACCCGCCACATTATCAAAAACACATTTCATAAAAAAGTTATCCACAGGCCGGGGGCCTGTGGATAACTTTTTTATGAAAATCCCACACATCACTTACCCACCGAAACCGAGTCGGCAGCAAAGCGCTCGCGAGTCTTCTTCACAAAATCTATATGGCGTTGCGCCTCGGCAGCCATCTCGCGGTGCTCGGCAATAGCCCTCAACACACGCGCCAGCTCCACCACCCGAGCCACAGCCACGGCATCCTCGCGACGCAAGATATATGAATAAGAGCCATCACCACCGGTGAGCTCCACGGTAATAGGCTGTGTGGCAGCCGCCACAAAATCCATAATGCCGCCATCCTCGCCATAGATGAAATCGAGGCGCTCGTTGTTTATGCCTAAATTACGGTATATGTGCGAGCTGAATGGCTTGTCGCACGAAGCGTAGCTGTCGCCTGCCGACACCTTCACGGTGCGATGCGATATTCTCTTGCCACGATATACCGATGTCACATAGGCCCTGCCGCTCTCTGTAGTGCGTGCGCGCAGCAGCGAGTTAAACACATTGAGCCTGCCGGCCTGCGAAGAGCACACATAGGAGCCCTCGTCTTGGTAGCGGCTGTCCTTCTCATACTCAAATCCCCCGAGCATTCTGTCGCGGCGAGCGGTAAGGGTATCTATCACCGCATTGCAATGGTCCAGGTTGCGCTGCTGCTCGGCAAGCTCCACATCGCGCATAAGATTAAGCGCTCCACGGCGTGCCTCAAAGGCCGTGGGATAAGCGCCACGTATGCTGTCTATCAACAACTTTGACGTTTGGTAATCACCTGCTGCATACGCCTCACCCGCCTGCTGCAACAACTTGCCCGCCTTGCTATCGACCGACTCGCCACACGATGCAAGCAGCACGGCAGCCACTGCACCCAAAAGAAATATTCGTTTCATCCTTGTATTATACCTTATTATATATATTATACTAAATAGCAAGTGCCCTGCGGGCACTCCATTGCAAATGTACTATTTTATCAATCACACCACAATAGTTGAGCCAAGAAAACTCTTATTCGCTTTTTTTACCACACGCAGTTTCATAAATACGGTAAAAAAAGTTATCTTCGCACACAGAAACCAAAAAGAACACCTATGTACAAGCCAACCAAAGAAGAACTATGCAAGCTGCTCGACACCACAATTTTCAGAAAGATTTCTGAAACTGCCGATGAACTTGGCGTGGAATGCTATGTGGTTGGCGGCTATGTGCGCGACATATTCCTGCAACGTCCATCTACCGACATCGATGTGGTTGTAGTGGGCAAAGGTATTGAAATGGCACGTGCCTTCAGCAAAAAGCTTGGCAAGGGTGCGCATCTGTCGGTCTTTGCCAATTTTGGCACCGCCCAGGTAAAATACAAAGAAAGCGAGATAGAGTTTGTGGGTGCACGCCGCGAGTCGTACAGCCACGATTCACGCAACCCCATAGTGGAAGACGGCACGCTGGAGGACGACCAGAACCGCCGCGACTTCACCATAAACGCAATGGCAATATGCCTCAACAGCGCCCGCTTCGGCGAGTTGGTCGATCCCTTCGACGGAATGCTTGACCTCGAGGACCGCATCATACGCACCCCCATGGAGCCGGGGATAACCTTCAGCGACGATCCCCTGCGTATGCTGCGCTGCATACGCTTTGCCACCCAGCTCAATTTTTACATAGAAGACGAAACTTTCGATGCGCTGTGCGACAACCGCGAACGCATATCCATAATATCGCGTGAGAGAATAAACGAGGAGCTAAACAAGATACTCCTCTCGCCCACCCCCTCAAAGGGATTCATAGAGCTCGACCGCTGCGGGCTGCTGGAGCTCATCTTCCCACAGCTCACCGCCCTGCAGGGCGTGGAAACACGTAACGGATATGGACACAAGGAGATGTTCTACCACACATTGGAGGTGCTCGACAACGTGGCAAAGGTGAGCGACAACCTGTGGCTGCGCTGGGCCGCCTTGCTGCACGACATAGGCAAGCCCAAAACCAAGCGGTGGGACCCCGTGCAGAAATGGACCTTTCACAACCACAATTTCGTGGGCGAGAAGATGACCGCGCACATATTCAAGGAGTTCAAGATGCCGCAGAACGAGAAGATGCGTTACGTAGCCAAATTGGTGGGCCTGCATATGCGCCCCATAGCCATAGCCGACGATGTAGTGACAGACTCTGCTGTGCGCCGCCTGCTCTTTGATGCCGGCGACGATATCGACGACCTTATGATGCTGTGCGAGGCCGACATAACCTCCAAGAACGAGCAACGCAAAAAGCAGTTCCTCAACAACTTCAAGATAGTGAGGCAGAAGCTCAAGGACATTGAGGAGAAGGACCGCATACGCAACTTCCAGCCACCCGTTGATGGCAGCGAGATTATGCAGATGTTTGCCCTGCCACCCTGCGACACCGTGGGCCGCCTCAAGAGCAGCGTGAAGGATGCCATCCTCGACGGCATAATACCCAACGAGCACGATGCCGCCCGCGCCTATGTGATAGAGCAGGCAGCCAAGCTCGGCATAGCCCTGCACCAAGAGTAAGCCACCCGTTTCTGCAACCTACTTGCAAAAAAAAGATGCTATTTTCGCAACGGTTTACAGTGGAGCACACCGCTCCACTGCAGGCCGCAACCATCCCCACAACCTATACTTATGAAAAAGACCATCATCACCGTTGCCGCAATAGCAGCCACAATAGTGCAAGCCGTGGCACAGAACATATCATACGGGCAGTATATGGAGCAAGTGCTCACAAACAACATAGCCCTCACGGCCCAAAGACTCAACATAGATATTGCCGCAGCAAGAACAAAAGCATCAAAGGCACATAACGATCCCACACTCGCCATCACATACAGCAACAGCGAAGATTGGGACAAGGAGTTAGGCTATGCAATAGAGGGCGAGCTGAGCCGCACATTCACATTCGGCGTGCGCAAGGGCGGCATAAGAGTGGCCCAAAGCGAGCAGACCGAAACTGCCGCCCTATTAGAGGAGTATCTGCGCAACTTCCGTGCCGATGCCACCATAGCCTACCTTGCACACATAAAAGCCAATATGAGGCTTGCCATAAAGGCAGAAAACGAAAACAACCTGCAACGTGTGGCCCACAACGACAGCATACGCTACACCCGTGGCGACATAGCAAAGAGCGACTGGTTAGAGAGCCGCTTAGCAGCAGTGCTGGGCCACAACAACCGCCTGGCAGCCGAGGCCGATGTAAAGAGCAGCGCCATAGAGCTTGGGTATTATTTGGGCAACCTGCAAAATGCCGAAAACATCAAAGGCACGGGCACACTGGATATAAACGAGCCCGCAGCACCAATGGACAGCTACATAGAACGAGCCCTTGCGAACCGTGCCGACCTGCAAGCCGCCCTGTGCCGTGTGGATGTGGCCGAAGCCATCCGCAAGTTCAACGCTGCACAGCGCCGCACCGACCTCAACGTGAAGATAGCCGCGGAGTATAACCGCGGCGCACGCATCGACGGCGAGCGCGAGCCATCGGTAACGGTGGTGAAGGCCGGCGTTGCAGTGCCGCTAAAATTCTCGAACCTCAACAAAGGAGCACGCACCACCGACAAACTGCTTGTGCAACAGGCACAGCAGGAAGCCGAGGATGCCCGCTTGCTTGTACACAGCCAGGTTATGCAGGCTTACAACGAATACCTCTATGCCACAATGCAAACCACAGCCTTCACCCCGCAAATGGTGCAGGATATAAACAACACCGTGAACAGCAAGCGCAGAGCATACGAAGCAGGCGACATTCCCTTCCTCGATTACATATCGGCCGAACAGCGCAAGAACGATATGAACGATGCCTACGTTGATGCCCTCTTTAACAAGGCCCTCAAATGGGTGGAGCTGCAAAGAGCCACAGGCTGTGGTATGTTTTTTTCCACACAACCCATAGCTGAGTAAAGAATAACAACCCTCTATATAAACATAAGCGCCGCAGACTTCTGTCTGCGGCGCTTATGTTATGTGCCACTGAGGTTAATTTCCACCATTTCACTCCGTCACAAAAAGAACAAAATTTATAAAAAATATACAATTTAACTATTTTTAACATTGGGGGGGTAATTTCACACCGAATATTTGTACATTTGCGCGCAATTCAATTGGTCGCATACAACCCGAGCCACGCAATTCATTGATATACAATAGTTATACACGTACCATCGAGATATTATTTATATTAAGCGTGGCGCCACGGGCAACAAGGCACAAAACGTAAATTATTCATTTGCAATTATAAAGTATTTTATATTACATAACTTAATTAAAAACATTTTATGAGAAAATTTACATCTTTGATGTTGATGCTGTTGTTTACAGTAGCAACTTGGGCACAGGTTGTCGAAGGACAAATGTACCGTCTTAAAGAGGTTAGCGTTAGCAATGCCTATCTTACAATTCAGGGCTACAATGGTGCCGGCGAAACCGGTGCTAAAGGTACTGTTCCTTTCCTTGAGAAATCAGTAGCTAATAACGACCAGGTTTGGTTCTTCGAGAAAACCGCTACCGAAGGACAATATTATTTGAAATCAAAATCAGAGTACTACATTGTTCACGGTGGTTGGAACGTAAATGCTTACAACACCGAAAGTGCAACAAAGGGTATTGTGGAGTTGGTTGACAATGGCGATGAAACCTACAAACTCAAAAACATAAATGCAGGCAAATGGTATAAGTCTGAAACTCCCAATGGCGGTGGCGAGTACAAGTATCCATATTGCGATGCCGCTGAAGGTGCTGCTTGTAACTGGGTATTGGAGCTCGTAGATGAGAGCGAGTTTTCAGCTACAGTAGTAACCGTTACATATGACTTTAAAGACAATAACGGTGTTACACGCTTTACTCAGAATGCTGATGTTGTAGATGGTGCTGAATATCCCGCAATTACAATTGCAAATAAGTTCCCCTATGGTGTTACAGCAACTGCTCCCGTGGGCAATGTGAACGCCGAGGATGCTACCGATGGCGTTATAACAGTGGATATTTCTTTGACTGTAGGCGCTCTTCCTTTTGTAGCTGCCGAGACAGCCGATGGTATTACCAACTGGTACTATATGCAGATGCACTGGAACAACAAGCATTATGTAGCTGCTAACGGTACAGCAATCGAGTGGAAAGAAACAGCGGTTCCCGAGGACAACAAAGATGCTTACACTTGGGGCTTTGTAGGTAACATTTGGGATGGTTTCAAAGTTGTAAACTACGCGGCTTACGATGCAAGCGAGGAGGCTAATACTTTGACATTTGCCAATGGTGCTACTTCACTTGCCGCATTCGACGCTGCTACACAGTTCTCTATGGTTCACACAGGTTGGGGCCCAGCTTCTGCCGAGAGCTTCTGCTTGTCAATTCCCAACACTGCCAACTATTTGAACGCACAGGGTTCTACCGTTAAGTCTTGGAGCAATCCCGATGCCGGCTCTACATTCACACTTACCGAGCGTCCTATGACATTGGATGCTGAGCTCGAGGCTCTTATTGCAGAGTATGAGGCTAAGAATATTGTTGCCGGAACAAACCCCGGTGAGTACACCGCTGCTGCTGTTGAAGCATTCAACGCTGCTATGGCGACAGCAAAGGCTGTTGTAGGTGCTACACAGAACGATATCGATGCTTTGAAAACTGCTTACACAAACTTGGCTGTGAACCCTGTAACAGAGGGCATGTATATGATAGTTAACGCAAAACCCGCTTTTGCCGACAGCAAGGTTCTTACTACATACGGTGTTGGTAATGGCTATACTGGTGCAAGTACTCCTGCTTGGGCCGAGAAGAACACTAACGATCCCTTGCAGTACTTTGAAATAGAGCAGAATGGCGAGAACTTCTACTTGAAATCGGCTTACGAGGGTAGCTATGTTACTTCAGTGAGCACTCTTGGTAGCGAGCCTGTTGCTGCTACATTTACATCACTTGGTAACGGTCAGTTCAACATCACTATCGCAGATGGTGTATTCCACGCTAACCTCCACGGATATGGCCTTTCTACATCTAACATCATAAACTACGGTGGTTCGTTAGATACTCCTTCTGCTTGGAAGCTTGTTAAGGTAGAGGCTCCTTCATTCACACACACACTCACAGTGAGCGATGCCGGTTACGCTACATTGATGCTTGCCTTCAATGCCACAATACCCACCGGTGTTGAGTGCTACTACGCTACCCACACCGAGGGCGACGTTCTTAAACTTGCAGCAGTAGAGGGTACTCTCCCCGCTAAAACTCCTGTTATCGTTAAGGCTGCTGCCGGCGAGTATGCTTTCGCAAGCACAGATGCAACTGCAACAGTAGATGGTAACATCCTCAACGGTACACTTTATCCCACAAATGTAACACCCACCGGTACAGCATACGTTCTTTCTGCTCCCGAGGGCAAAGTAGGTCTCTACCAGGCAGAGCTCGCCAATGGTACATTCCTTAACAACGCCAACAAGGTTTACTTCGATGCTGCAGCAGCCGGTATCGCAAGCTACAGCTTCGGTTTCGACTGGGCAGGCACAACAGGCATTGAGGGTGTAACAGCCGAGGGTGCACAGGATGGCGCTATCTACGACATCACAGGTCGCCAGGTTAAGGCTATCACAGCTCCCGGTATCTACATCATCAACGGTAAGAAGGTGGTTAAGTAAATAACTTCTCCGAGACAATAAACAAATAACAGATTTCTCCTTCGCTTCGCTTTGCCTTTTCGACAAAGCGGGGCAAGGGAAGAAACTAAAACAAGAATAAAACTAAAATTATTAAACGATATGAAAAAGACATATGTATCACCTCTCACAAGCGAGGTAAGCGTAAAAACAGAGGTTATGATGGATGGTTCTGTACAGATGTACAACTCAACTGTAAACACTCAGAGCGAGGGTGGCCAGCTCGGCAACACCCAGCGTGGTGAGTGGGGCAACCTCTGGGCGAAGTAATAAGCGCCCCACGAACCACACGTGGTGAAAATTCGTGCAAGCGAGAGCAGAAGGCAAGTTTACTTGCATTATGCCGAGCGCAGCCGAATTTGGGGCGAAGCCCAATGGGGCAATTTGTGGGCGAAGTAACACAAATTGACCTATAGACAATGCGAGCAGCCATAGGTCGCACGTAGCTACGGCGCAGCTGTAGCCGGGCGGGTGGCGTAAGGCGAGCATTGCTCAATGGGGCCAAAAACAATTTGTGGGCGAAGTAACACAAATTGACCAAAGCACGGTGCTCCACTCCCCATTAGGAGGAGCAGTCTTGCGAGTCATCGCAAGACCGAGGAGGTTCTGTGTCTGCACAAAAACACGGTAATTCACACCACAACGTGCTTCACAAAGACAAAAAGCACAAGATAACTTATCGCAAGATGAGTTAATATTAAGTTAAATAGTTAAAGAAACCGAAAGCGTTCGGTATCCCTAAACAGCTGCGTTGCGAAACGCGGCTGTTTTTGTTGTATAAAGAGAGAAAACAGCCTCATAGGTAATTCCAAAAACAAAACCGGCACCGATAAAATCACAGCAAACAGCTGTTCAAGCAGCGGAAAAGGACAAATGCTGTTTGAGCGGTGTTTATCTTGTTGCTGTTATTGCGTGAAAAGCGAGTTCTTTTGTCCCCGATGGTTGAACGAAAAGTTGTTTGCGCCACCATTGCGGGCGAGCAATGTTTGCGACGACTGAAGCTTTAGCTTTACAAAGGAGTGCCAAAGGCTACCACATAGTGCCGGAGGAGTTTGTAATAAATATATAACCTCCTCAGTCTTGTGGCTTCGCCACAATCCGGCTCCTCCTAATGAGGAGCAGTTTAATGCCCCTACAACAGACAGCCGCGCGATGAACCCTATTGCCGCAGTTTTCACAAGCAGGGAGTAATTCTAAAAAGGGAACCGGCACCGATAAAATCACAGCAAACAGCCGTTTATTAGGGTATCCCCCTATACTTTGCAGGTGAGCAGTATTTTGCATAAGGATAAACTAAGGTGCGCAACCGTTCAATACCCTACACCTAAAACACAAACGCCGCAGACACGTGTCTGCGGCGTTTGTGTACCCTCGCTGGGAATCGAACCCAAATCTAAGGTTTAGGAAACCTCCATTCTATCCATTGAACTACAAGGGCAACGTTTCACGGCGCGAAGATAAGGATTTTATTTGCAAACATCAAATGCTATATTACTATTTTAATCATTAAATTCTTTTTCATCGCGCAAGAAGGCGCCAATTCAATTATATTGGCTACCTTTGTGCATTATTATGGGTTGCGCACTATAATGGACAAGAGCACCCATTTCCTCAAAGGAAAACAAAACACAACAAACAATGAGCAAGAAACTGACAACTATCATAACCAAAGAAAAAACCGGTTACCTTATACCCATAATCCTCGTTACCTCCTGCTTTGCCCTGTGGGGCTTTGCGAACGACATCACACACCCTATGGTGAAGGCGTTTTCAAAAATCTTCAGGATGAATGTAACCGAGGGTACGCTTGTGCAAGTGGCCTTCTATGCAGGCTATTTTGTGATGGCACTGCCCGCCGCCATCTTCATAAGGAAATTCTCGTACAAGGCAGGTATATTGCTTGGCCTTGCACTATACGCCATTGGAGCACTCTTGTTCTTCCCCGCGAAGATGACGGGCGAGTATTTTCCTTTTCTCATAGCATACTTTATACTCACCTGCGGCCTTTCGTTCCTTGAGACGAGTGCCAACCCCTACATACTCTCAATGGGCAGCGAGGAGACGGCTACACAGCGCCTGAACTTAGCACAGGCATTCAACCCCATAGGTTCGTTGCTTGGTATGTATGTGGCTATGAACTTTATACAGGCCAAGCTGAACCCGTTGAGCACAAGCGAGAGAGCACTGCTTGGTGATGCCGAGTTTGAGGCAGTGAAGGCGGCCGACCTCGACATCCTCACCGCCCCATACCTTGCCATAGGTATTGTAATTGCCATTATCTTCGTGCTTATATTCCTGGTGAGAATGCCCAAGAACGGAGATAAGGAGACAAGCATAAACTTGGTGCCCACGTTCAAAAGGCTTGCCGGCATAAGCAACTACCGCGAGGGAGTGATAGCCCAGTTCTTCTATGTGGGCGTGCAGACTATGTGCTGGACATTCATCATACAATATGGCACGCACATATTTATGCTCGAAGGTATAGAAGAGAGAGCTGCCGAGGTGCTGTCGCAGAAATACAATATCGCGGCAATGGTCATCTTCTGCTGCAGCCGATTCATATGCACGTTCCTGCTGCGTTTCATAAAGCCCGGCCTGCTGCTCACCATCCTTGCATCGGTGGGTTGTGCGCTCACTTTGGGCGTGATATTCTTTGAAAACGTATATGGCCTCTACTGCCTTGTGGCTGTTTCGGCCTGTATGTCGCTTATGTTCCCCACAATATACAGCATTGCCCTGCGAGGCTTGGGCGAGGATGCCAAGTTTGGTGCCGCCGGCCTCATTATGGCCATTCTCGGCGGTTCGGTGCTGCCTCCCCTGCAGGCTGCCATAATAGACAAAGGCACAATACTCGACATACCCGCCACACACTTCTCGTTCATATTGCCGCTCATCTGCTTTGTGGTAATCACCATATATGGCTACCGCACTAACAGACGGTTTGCCAAAGCGAAATAACATACACGCACGATACAAACGCAAAAAACTGCGCCGCGGCGCAGTTTTTTGCGTTTATTATAATACGTTTAACAAATCTTCAACCATAAAAAGCTATCTTTGCCCGCGTAAAAGAGAAACAATGAGAAGCTACATAACTTTAATCATACTATTATTCACGCTGCAGCAGGCTGCCGCACAAAGCTATGCAGAGCTATGCGAGGCCGGCAAAACCCACCTCGAGAGAAAAGAGTATAAAAAGGCTGCCGAAGCATTTGAAAAAGCAAACAGCGCAGCAAGGAACGACAGCGAGAGACTGCACACGCTCACAAACTTAGGAGAGGCGCAGAGCCTTATGAACAAGCACGAGCAGGCAGCCGAGAGCTTTGGCAAGGCGCTGAAGATAGCCCCCTCGTCGCCTATGCTGCAACTGCAGCGTGGCAATGCGCTGCTACAGATAGACAGCACACAGGCCGCCGTGGAGTACTACAACAAGATACTCGCAAAGCACCCCCACAACCGTGAGGCACGTTTTTTCAGGGCATACGCATACAGCCTATTGGGGCAATACAAAGAGGGCAAACTCGACTACATAAAACTCATATCGGCCAACGGCGAGGACAAGGAGGCCCGCCTGGGACTGGCGGTGCTCTACCAACGCGAGGGAAGCATAAACGAGTGCCTTATGATGCTTGAAACACTCATAGAGGAGTACCCCGACGATGCCGAGCTATACATTGCGCGCTGCAACCTGGAGCGCGAGCAGGGGCAGACGGAGCTTGCACTGCAGGATGTGCAGAAGGCCATAGAACTTGAACCGCATAATGCTGCACACCGCATAACCGAGGCCGAGCTGCTGCAACAATTAGGACGCGACGACGCTGCACGCAAGAGCCGCAATGCTGCCACCAAGATTTCCACAACAAAAGAATAGCATCTGTTTCGGTGTTCAAAATGCGCTGTTCGTTGATTTTTTCAAAGGCCGGGCATATTTTGGAAAATCATATTGCACATTTTTTGCAGAAATATTATATATTTGCGGTAACAGCCAAAGTGTGGTCGCGCAACACGGCCATAGGTGTAATGAAATTATTGGAGAAAGATTATGGCAGACACAACCACAAAACCGTATAACATAAAAGAGAAAAACGAAAAGAACGCGCTCTACCGCACGCTCATACGCGCCGAGCTTGCCGATGAGCTGCACGACAAGATTCTCAGCCTCATTGTTATAGAAAAAAGATACCGCAACAAAGATTTTTCGGCAAAAGAACTTGCCCGCGAGCTGAACACCAACACCCGTTATATATCGGCCGTGATAAACTCCCGCTTCAAGACCAATTTCTCGAGCTTGGTGAACGAGTACCGCATAAAAGAGGCACTCCATTATATGACCGACAAAAGGTATAACCACCTCACCATAGAAGCTATTGGCACAGCCGTAGGATTTGCCAACAGACAGTCGTTCTACGCATCGTTCTACCGTATAATGAACGAAACACCCAACAGCTATCGCAAGCGCAACGCACCCGCGAAACAGCCATCACTATGACAGATAGTTTACACGAAACAACAAAGAAGATAAAACAGAGCCTGCGCCTTTCGATGAACGGCATAGTATCGGCCCTCCAGCGCCGTCAAGGGCTCAACTACAGGATAAATTTCGGGGTGGAGATTCCACGCCTCAAGGAGATTGCAAGTCAATACGAAAAAAGCGAGGAACTTGCCACCACCCTGTGGCAGGAGAATATAAGGGAGTGCAAGCTGCTCGCAATCTTTCTGCTGCCCCCAAGCAGCTATGCATCGGTTGCCCCCAAGTGGATAGCCCTGGTACCATTCACCGAAATAGCCGACCACCTTGCAATGAACATACTGTGCAAACTGTCCGATGCCGCCACACAGGCATTGCAGTGGACAGGCAACCCCGCGGGCCTGCACAGATATTGCGGCTATCTCACCCTTGCACATATTGCCCGCCGTGGGCAAGCCTTCACCGCCGAGCAGGAGAAACTGTTCTTCGAGCGTGCAGGCGAGTTGTTCGAGGCTAATGAGGGAGGCGTAGATAAACAGTGCGCCGCAAAGGCTGTGTGCAGCTATATCGACAATAGCGGAGAGGGTGTTGAGCGCTTGCTTGCGTTGTGCGCGCCTCATAGCGCTTTGGCGGCGTTTGTCAATGATTATATTCAGGAGGTTTAGTTGGTATTGAATTTATATTGTACCCAAAAGTGGTTTTGTATCTTATT
This sequence comes from Bacteroidaceae bacterium, assembly GCA_017536765.1. Classification (GTDB taxonomy): domain Bacteria; phylum Bacteroidota; class Bacteroidia; order Bacteroidales; family Bacteroidaceae; genus HGM04593. The sequence continues at coordinate 325 of JAFXGV010000082.1, read as the reverse complement.
TTATTAAGATAGCACTACTCTCTTTTGACTCCTCTGTGCCCCGTGAGTTTTTCTTTGTATCTAACTTATATTCTTCGTTTCGTATGCTGTAGGGGCGCGATGAACCCTATTGCGGCAGTTTTCACAAGCAGGGAGTAATTCTAAAAACAAAACCGGCACCGATAAAATCACAGCAAACAGCCGTTCAAGCAGCGGAATAGGACAAATGCTGTTTGAGCGGTGTTCATCCTGTTGCTGTTATTGCGTGAAAAGCGAGTTCTTTTGTCCCCGATGGTTGAACGAAAAGCTGTTTGCGTTAAACAACAGGCAAACGAAGGATGTCGCT
>JAFXGV010000081.1 GCA_017536765.1 Bacteroidaceae bacterium | reverse complement strand
GTATGAGCGCCATATCCTCGCCCTTTTCGGTGTGGAGCATAGCTTTACGAATAGCTGTAACTATTTTCTCCTCATTAAAACCCACGATGCGGCCATCGCGCTTAAGAACTGTCTGAATCATTTGACTTATGAATATTGATGATTTTGATTTGTGCTGCCCTACCCCCGGGCAGCGGTTTGGGATGTCCTTTGGAACACGTTCCAACAAGAACCAATTCTTTTGCGAATATAGCTATTTCCCGCAGATTTACATATATAAACACTGCATATTTTATTATGAAATTTTCAACAGGGAAAAGCGGAAACGCACAAACCCCTACCACAATGTATTGTGGCAGGGGTTTGTGGAAATTTTATCTTCTAAAACTTTTACAAACTTGCAAAAACGGTTTACCTACTTCCTATACCCGCGGCTTTTGAGCCACTGCGTGGCAAGCTCCTTGTTGAAGCGGAAAAGAACAGCTGTAGGTTGCCTTGTATATTTCACCATTTGGAACATATCCTGATGATGCTTTATAAAAGGATAAAGCACCTCGTAGATGTATTTGAAACCCATATTGTCGAGCACTAAATAATCGATATTATCGTCGAGAAGATTATTTAGGATATCCACATTGGTATTATCCTCCTTGATGCGCTTGCCACGTACCCCCGCGTGCACATAAAGCAGTTCGGGCTTGCGCGAAGCCACAAGTTTGGCATCGGGCAACTTGGCAGCCTCCTTGCCAATGGCAAGATAGGTTTGCATTCCGGGTGGATATTGGGCCTCTATCATTTTGTGCAGCCCGTGCATAGAGTGCTTGGAATTGTCTTTGTTCAAATAAACAGCCGGCACAATGAGCAACAACATAATCCACGGAGTGAGCGAGCGCTTGAAACGGCGCTCGGTGACAATGTTCAGCACGCTCCACAACCCCACCACAAACCCTGCGGTGATAAACGGCAGCACAATTACCATATAACGGTAGTAGCTGGGGGTGTTCATTATGGATACCATTGCAATATTACCCACAAACAGTAGCGGAAGCACCACACGCAGCTCCTTCATCTTGAAAAAGCCATATATAATGAGCACCAGCATAACAGCGGCGATGATATACAGCAGTGGCGAAGGGGTAGAATCGTAGCGAACCGGCATAAATGGGACAATGCTCTCGGGCAGCGCCTGCACAACAAGCATTTTAATATTACCCGGGATGTTTGAAAAATCTATCTGGCTCACATAGCGCGACTGGCCAAGCCCCAATGCAGCGTTTCGCAAGGCCCAGGGGAGCCAGCAGGCAGCAAATACCACTGCAAGCAGGGCGGCAATCTTAAAGCGGCGGGCAAGCAACAGGGCTGCAAGGAAGGCAAGCAGCAACACCACCGCCTGTGTGCGTATAAGAAAGGCATAAGCCACCGAAAAGAGGAAAACCCACAGCCAGATGCTGCGCCACGGAACTGCCGTTGTACCCTGCATAGCAGCATCCACACGCATATAAGCCCACAACGACAGAACAATAAAAAACACACAGGAAGCCTCGCTCATCATCATAGTCGAGAACTCCAGCAGATGCGGAGTAATCAAAACGGTGGCAGCGGCAAGGAAGGCCAAAGAGCGTTTTACGCCCACCGCAAGCAGTGTATGAAAGAGCAGCAACACGGCACCAAAAAGGAAGAGCAGGTTCATCACTTTTTGCGCCACCACACTATCGGTTATAAACCTAAGGGGCGTCATAAGCAACGGGTAGCCCGGAGGAAAGAGAGCCGACGGCTCACCTGCAATATCCACATACCCATCGCCTGCCGCCAACGCCGATGCAAAGGCATAGTAGTAGCAGTTGTCACCGTTGATATCTATTTGCGGGTTGAATATGTATATAAAAACCAACAAGGCAAGCAAAGCAAGCCCTGTTGGATAGATATGTTTCTCTATTGAGAATTTGTTCTTCATCGTTTAATTATTTGTTATGTTCGGCCTCAATCTCCTCGGGCGACATAGGTTTGTACTTGCCTAAGCGACGGGCGCCACCCTCGAACACGTAGTAATCCTCCTCGTTGCGGATACCGCCGAACGAGCGCCAAGCATCGAGTTTGTCGTAGCAAATGAAATCGGTGAACTGCTTTTCGGCACGCCATTTGTCTATAAGATCGGGGATAAAGTAGATACCGGGCTCCACGGTGAACACATAGCCGGGCTCAAGAGCCTTGGCAAGACGCAAGGACTTCCAGCCGAAAAGCGTACTCTTTGAGCGGCCCTCTTCGTAACCCACATACTGCTCACCTAAATTCTCCATATCGTGAACATCGAGGCCCATCATATGGCCCAATCCGTGGGGCAGGAACATACAGGCGGCACCCACACGGGCAGCCTCGGCTGCATCGCCCTTCATAAGGCCCAAATCAATCATACCCTTGGCAATCTCGGTGAGCACGGTGTGGTGAACATCGCGATACTCCACGCCCGGCTTTATGGCATCGAGCGCTGCAAGATGGGCTGTGCGCAGAATGTTGCACACAATGCGCTGTTGCTCGGTAAACTGCTTGCCCACAGGCATAGTGGTTGTGAGGTCGCCCGCATAGTGCATCGCATTCTCGCAACCCGAATCGAGCAGGAACATCTGCCCCTCGCGCAAAGGCTCGGTGCCGTATGCGTGGTTATGCAATGTCTGGCCGTTCACGGTGGCAATAATGGGGAACGACAAGTTGAAATTGTGCTTTGCAGCCTCGGCCTGCACCACCGAAACAATCTCGGCCTCGGTGGTGCCGGGACGTACGGCACGCATTGCTGCACAGTGCATATCCACCGACACGTTCACCGCCTCCTCTATCTGCTCAATCTCCTCGGCAGTCTTGTAGTTACGCTGCGCAATGACAGCCTTTACAAAGGTCATAGACACAGCGGCCTGCTGTTGGGCGGGAGTGATACCAAGGAGTTCCTGCAACCACACCTTGTGGTCGCCACGGTAGGGCGGGAGGAAATGAATCTTCTGTCCCTTGCTTTGAGCTGCCTTAATGTACGATGCAAGCTCGCTCATAGGCTTGGTTATGGTTATGCCCACACGCTCACTTTTTTCGCGTATGGTGGGCTGCACACCAGTCCACACAATGTCATCTATTGTGAGTTCGTCGCCAAAGATTATCTCCTTGTCCTCGTCAATATCTATTACCGCTGCAAGCCCCGAATAATCGGAAGCAAAATAGTAGAGGAAGGTGGAATCCTGACGGAAATAGTAGGCATTGTCGGCATAGTTCACGCCCACATCACCATTACCCAGGAAGAGCAACAAACCGCTGCCCACACTCTTTTTCAAAACCTCGCGACGTTTAATGTAAGTCTCTTTACTGAACATATTTGTAAAATTTGGTTAGTTATTTCTTGATTATTGCTCTAAACACAAACCACACGTGGTGCAATACCGTGGAGAGCACCCCGTAATGTTTGCACATAATATTGAAACGCTCAATGAGCGATGCCCGATGATTTTGCAAAGATAATCCGTTTTGCAAATAATTTATTATGGTTGTGTGAGTATTAACAAGCTGCGACGATTTTTTCATCACCCTTATGCACCAATCCACATCGGCCGACAGGCGGTATTTGAGATTGTAGCGGGGGGCCAGGTCGCGGCGCACGAAAAATGCCTGATGGCAAACAAGCATCCCTTTTTTGAAACTTTTCCAATTGAGATTCTCGGGTGCCTGCAGGCGTCGCATACGTATAAAGCGACGCTGCGCGTCAACCTCGGCCGTTTCTCCATATATGACGCAAGGCAGCGACGGCATATCCTCTATGGCAGCCACCATACGCTCCAGCGTGTCGGGGGCATAGAGCGCATCGCCTGCGTTGAGAAAACAGAGATAGTCGCCCGTGGCAAGGGCAATGCCCTTGTTCATAGCATCGTAGAGGCCGCTATCGCCCTCGCTCACTATGTGGGCAAACTCCATACCCGTAGCCACAGCCTTGCTCACGGTGTCGTCGGTGGAGGCACCGTCTATGAGAAGATACTCGTAGTTCTTATAGCTCTGTGCAGCAACGCTCTGCAACGTGGGTTCTATGACCGACGATGCATTATAGGTAACCGTTATTATGGAAAATTTTGGTCTTAATGCCATTGTGCGTCACTCCTTTACCTTTTTATATATCAACACCCCTGCAAGCAGCAGCATAAGAAGCCCCACAAACAGCGACGATATCAATGATATTTTTGCCGACGTTAGAATTACCTCATCTACGCAGCGCAGTTCTATTTTATGCTCACCCGCGGGCACCGGCAGGGCACGCAACAGATAATTGGCACGCAACAGGGGTACCTCCTTGCCGTCAATATAAGCCTTCCAGGTTTTATAATAGACCTCGGAGAATACTGCCAGGTGCGCAGCCTGCGCGTTGCTCTTATATGTTATGTGACCGGGGTTCCTGTATTCGTCGAGCACTATATACGATGCCGAATCCACGGGGTTGCAATACTCCTTGCTGTGGGTAAACTGTTGCTGCCAGCTCTTTTCTATATACGCACAGGAGAGCAGGTCGCCATCGCCTATCGCCTGAATCTCCTCGTCGGGGGTAGAGGCCCAGGCTATGCTATCCACAAACCAGCAATTGCCGTATGCCTCGGGATTCATCTGCACCTGCGGGCCGCCCTCTTCCGAGGGTATTATTACATAGCGCACGTTGAGCATATTGAGCACGTTCATATTGAGGTCGCGGCTGAAGTAGGTGTCTATTATGTCCTGATAGCGGCGTAGCTTTGCAGGGCTGTAACCGCCAACCGACTTATGGAAATATGAGGTGCGAGAGTCGTTGAATGTGCTTGTAGCAAGGTTCAGCACACGGTAATCGGGGTGAGTGTCGCGCATTATCACCTTGTCGGCAGCCGTGGGAGTAATTTCGGTTGCGGCACGTTTAGGCACAAACATATCCCACGAAAGGAAACGCTTGTCCACCGTCCACAAATCGGCAAGCACCAGCAGGGTGAGAACGGCAACAAGATAGCCTGAACGCATCTTGGTGTGCACATATACAAGCAGTGCCGCAAAGGCTGCCGCAATGAAAAGGAACGAGCGCCAGGCATCGGAGAGCATCATATTCTCACGGTCGGCACGCAGGGCGTCCACAAGCACCGATGGATAGCCGCCATCGCCCGGGGCGGAAAAGTCGAACATAGCACCGCCAAATAGCGCAAGCAGTAGCGAGAGGCCGCCTGCCACGGCAAATGATATGAGCAGCGAGCGGGTTAGTTCCTTTTCGCAACCACCCTCGTTGCGGCGTTTCATAAACTCGGCCACGGCAAGAATACCCAATGTAACCATTGTGAGCGATGCTATGACCAGGGCCATAGAGGGCGCACGGAACTTATTGTACAGCGGCAGGTGGTAGAAAAGGAAATTGTTTACCAAAGGCAGATATTTACCCCACGCCATAACCAACGACAACAGAGTGGCGGCAACAAGCCACCAGCGCTCACGCCCCTTTACAAGACATATACCAAGTACAAATAGGAAACAGACGATGGCACCCACATACACAGGGCCCGATGTAAATGGTTGCGCTCCCCAGTAGGCAGGCATCTGCCTTACCACCTGCTTGGCCTGCGAGGCGCCGTATGCAGGGCGCAGAACTTTATATACCTCGGAGTCGGTACCTAAGTTGTAATGCGAGCTTGCACCATATATATTTGGTACAAGCAGAGTGAGCGTTTCGTCTATGCCATAGCTCCACGCATAGGCATAATCTATGTCGAGGCCCGAACTTGCAGCCTCGTCGCCCCCTTTGGGTTGCAATACGGCACCGCCGCGCACACTCTCTTTTGTGTAGTCCATTGTGGGCCACAGCTGCCCCACGGAGGGCAGTATGGCAAGCACGGCCACAACGGCAAGCACACCGGTGGCCTTGAGGAAGGGTGCAAATGCCTTTTCGCGCACAGCGTAAACGCCATATACCACCGCCAATATAAGCAGGGTGAGCAACAGGTAGTAACTTATCTGTTGATGGTTCCAATATATATTCAGGCCCGCAAAAAGGAGTGTCACAAGGCTGCCGCAGAGCAGTTTGCCGCGGTAGCACATAACCACACCGCCTATTATGGGGGCCATTGTTGCCATAACCAATGCCTTGTTCATATGCCCCGCGTTTATTATTATAAAATTATAGGAGCATAATGTATAGGCCACTGCACCCATAAAGCTGAGCCACGAACGGCAGCCCATCGACAGCAGGAATATGTAGAAGCAGATGAACGAAAGGAAAATATAGCCGTTGTGGCGGCCGGTCCACCCCATCCAGGAGAGGGTGAGGAAACGACCTATGTGGCGGAACACATTGGGCGACTCGGGCATATATGTGTAGTTGGCAGGCATACCGCCGAACATAGCATTGGACCAGTGGGCATACTCACCGGTCTCCTCGTGATACTCACGCAAGTCCTGCCCCCAACCGCGGGAGTTTATGGCATCGTCCTGCACAAGGTCTTTTCCTTGCAGGGTGGGTGCAAAATATACCACAGTGAGCAGCAGGAATGCAAGCACCGCAAGGGCGTGGGGGTATAGACTCTTAAAATTCAGATTCTTCATAAAATATACTCTTTACACCGGCCATAAATGCCTTTTATAATAATTTACGATAAACATCACAGGTTTGTTGCACCATACGCTCGAGCGAGAACTCTTTTGAGCGTTGCAGACCACGCAGGCGCAAATCGTCGCGCAGGGCGGGCGAGGATATGAGCTCTTGCAGAGCGTCGGCCATAGACTGCGCATCGTGCGGGTTGAAGTAGATGGCGGCATCGCCGGCCACCTCGGGGAAACAGCTGGCATTGCTGAGGCATACCGGGCAACCGTTATGGAAAGCCTCGAGGATGGGAATGCCGAATCCCTCGTAGTGCGACGGGAACACGAAACAGAGCGCGTGGCGGTATAGCGATGCCATCTGTGCATCGTTGGCTGTTATGTGCACAAGCCTATCCGAAATGTTCCACTTTGCAAACAGTTCGACCTCGCTGCTGCCGAATGGCGTACCTGTGCACACTATGCGCAGTGTGGGATACTTCATAAGCAGGGGCCTCACCGCCGACAACCACGGAAAGAAATTCTTGTAACCCTTTCTCTCACCCACATATAGCACATAATTATCGAACATCTGCTCGGCCGCGCTGCCCACGGCACGGTAGCCGTGATGCACCACTGAAATTTTGTGGGGCGACGTGCCAAGTATCTCCACAATATCGCTCTTTGTATTCTCGCTCACAGCAATTATGTGCGCCGCCTTTTCCACAAGCAGTTTCTTGTGTTGTATTGTGCGGTCATATATGAGCACATCCTGCGGGTAGCGCTCGAAAACCATATCGTGCACGGTGAGCACAAACGGTTTGTTATTCTTTTCCAACGCACCCAGGAAATAGGGACTGAAGTATGTGGGGTGGAAAATATCGTAATCGCCCTTGCTCAAAGCACGCCAAGCACAGAACCTGTTTACAGGTTGGTATAGACGGCGGCGCAGGCGATAGGAACGGGGGAATGAAAAGTAGTTGTATTTGCCGCCATAGGTTTCGGTAACATAGTGGTTCTCACAAAAACGCATAGGCAGCGATGCTTCGAATTCAGTGGCGGGCAGGTTGTATATGAGGTCGGCAAAATAGCGTGTAACCCCACCGAACCGCTGAAAGGTAAACATCTGATTATCGAACAATATCTTTTTCATAGACTACTCTTTATTTGCTTTGCGGCGCAACAGGAAGGTGACAGACTCGCGCAGTTCCTCGAAACGGCACAAAAAACATAGGATAAAATAGAACAGCGCGCCAAGCAATATGCGCAGCACCAGCAGAACGATAAGATTCTCAACCCCCGCTGTAGCATAGGCAGCAAGAGCCATTGCTGCAAGAGCCACCAGCATAAAGGGGGAAAAATCGGCAAGGAACATCCTTATGGTGAGGGCGATGTCGCGCTTCACGAATATGCACCACAGGAAAAGCCAGGCGATATTAAACACGCAATAGGCCAAAAGCATAGGCTTTATTCCCAACGAGCGCATTGCAAGCAACATAAGCAACACTAAAAGCCCTTGTGCTATGGTGCTCCACATAAAGGTGTTTGTGCGGCCACAGCTCACGAGCAGGTTGGTGAACATAGACTGTATAGGCATAAATGCGCCCCACAAGCAGAGGATTTGCAGCATACGGGCACTCTCCACCCATTTGTCGGTGAGCACCACCACAATGAGCTCGTGCGACACAAGCGCAAGACCAAATAGCAACGGGAACGAAATGAAAGCCGTGAAACGCAGCATCTTGCGGAACACGCGCAACTGACGCTCATTATCATCGACCACCCTTGCAAGCACGGGCTGTGCCACGGTGTTTACCATTACATTCACCATATCGCTGCCCATACGAAACCAATCGGCGGCCTTGGAGTAGTTGCCCACGTCGGTACGGGTGTAAAATTTACCAAGCACAAACGAAAATACGTTCCAATTTATCTTTTGGAATATGTTTGTTATGAGCAACTTGTAACTGAAGGCAAAAAGATAGCGCAGGGGGTAGAAACGCACTTTGAGCGTAGGGCGCCACGGGGTATAGTACAGATAGACCAGCAGGCGCACCAGCACATAGGTTATAAGCTGCATAGATATTCCCCAATAAGAGTATCCGTTGGCAGCAAAAGCAATGCCTATCACGCCCGAGAAAAAGAGCGCAAGCACCGCGGCTATGGAACGTTGCTTCACCTTGAGGTCGCGGAACAGATAGGCCGAAAAAGCCACGCTGAAACCATTTATAACAAAGGCCGTAAAATTGAACCTTGCAAGCCACAGCAACACTGGCTGGTTAAAGAAATCGGCTATAAATGGCGCTGCGGCATAAAGCACGGCATATATGATAAACGACGTTATAACGCTGAACCAAAAGACAGCATTGTAGTCGTCGTGCCCCACACTCTTGCGGTTGGCTATAGCGGCCACAAAACCGCTATCCTGCAGCGAACTTGCAATGGCGTTGAAAATGGCAAGCATACCTATGGGCCCGTAATCATCGGGGCCGAGTATGCGTGCCAGATACACACCAAAGAGTACACTGAGCAACTGACACACAGCATTGCTCATACCGCCCCAAAGAAAACTCTTTGCGACGGCATTCTTAAGTGTATCGGTTGCCTTACCGCTCATTACTTAACCTCGCTACCGGGTTTTGCAGTGGGAGTAACGGTGAGCAACGACAGTTTGCCCTCGTTATCCTCGGCACTGAGAATCATACCCTGGCTCACGATACCACGCATTGTGCGGGGTGCAAGGTTAGCCACAAAGCACACCTGCTTGCCCACAAGCTCCTCCGGGTTGAACTGCTTGGCAATACCCGAAACAATAGTGCGCGTTTCCAGGCCGTCGTCTATCTTGAACTGCAACAGTTTGTCGGCCTTGGGCACTTTGGTGCACTCGAGCACGGTGCCCACGCGAATATCAACCTTTGTAAAATCATCGAAAGCAATCTCGGGGCGTATGGGGTTGGCCTTGTATGCGGCAGCGGCATTGGCCTTCTTTATATTCTCCAATCTGTCGAGCTGTGCCTGTATGGCATCGTCCTCTATCTTCTCGAACAGGAGGCTCACCTCGCCAAGTTCGTGGCCCTCGGCAAGCAGGCTTATGCTACCGAGGCTTGCCCAGTCGAAAGTGCTCATCTGCAACATTTCGCGCAACTTCTTGCTGCTGAATGGCAAGAAAGGCTCAAACACGATTGAGAGGTTGGCAACCAGCTGCAAAGAGAGGTTAAGGATTGTTGCCACACGGCCAAGGTCGGTTTTTGCCACCTTCCAGGGCTCGGTCTCGGCGAGGTAACGGTTACCTATGCGGGCAAGCTCCATAGCCTCTTTCTGGGCATCGCGGAACTTGTATTGGCCAAGCAGGTTTTCAACCTTGTCCTTTACATCGACAAACTCGGCAATTATAGCCTTGTCGTAATCGGTGAACCCGCCTGCTGCGGGCACCTTGCCCTCGAAATATTTCTTTGTGAGCACAAGAGCGCGGTTCACAAAGTTGCCATATACGGCAACAAGCTCGTTATTATTGCGTGCCTGGAAATCTTTCCAGGTGAAATTGTTGTCCTTTGTCTCGGGCGCATTGGCTGTGAGCACGTAGCGCAGAACATCCTGCTTGCCGGGGAAATCCACAAGGTACTCGTTGAGCCACACGGCCCAGTTGCGCGATGTGGATATTTTGTCATCCTCCAAATTAAGGAACTCGTTGCTGGGTACATTGTCGGGCATCACATACTTGCCGTGAGCCTTCATCATCACTGGGAAAATGATACAGTGGAACACAATGTTATCCTTGCCTATGAAGTGTACAAGACGGGTGTCCTCGCTCTGCCACCACTGCTCCCAGGAACCATACTTTTCGGGCTCCTTGTCGCACAATTCCTTTGTGTTTGAGATATATCCGATGGGAGCATCGAACCACACATAGAGCACTTTGCCCTCGGCACCCTCAACAGGTACGGGGATACCCCAATCAAGGTCGCGTGTCATAGCACGGGGCTGCAGGTCCATATCGAGCCAGCTCTTGCACTGACCATAGACATTCGGGCGCCACTCTTTATGGCTCTCTAAAATCCACTCCTTAAGCCACTGCTGGTAATCGTTGAGCGGCAGATACCAGTTCTTTGTCTCCTTGAGCACAGGAGCCTCACCGGTCTCCTTTGAACGGGGATTGATAAGTTCCGTGGGCTCAAGCGCTCGGCCACAACCCTCCTCACACTGGTTACCATAGGCCTGTTTGTGGCAATATGGACACTCACCCACGACATCGCGGTCGGTGAGGAACTTTTCGTTCTTCACGTCATAGAACTGCTTTGACGTCTGCTCCACAAGTTTGCCGTCATCGTAGAGCTTGCGGAAAAACTCCGAAGCAAATTTGTGATGCGTCTCCGATGTTGTACGGCTATAGACGTCGAACGAAATGCCGAATCCCTCAAAGCTATCCTTGATGATGTTATGATAACGGTCCACCACATCCTGCGGAGTAATACCCTCTTTGCGGGCACGCTGTGTAACGGGCACGCCGTGCTCGTCGCTACCGCCAATGAAGAGCACATCTTCACCTTTGAGGCGCAAGTAACGTACATAAATGTCGGCAGGCACATACACACCTGCAAGGTGACCTATGTGAACAGGGCCGTTGGCATAGGGCAGGGCCGATGTCACAAGGGTTCTTTTGAATTTCTTTTCCATAGAAGATTTATATTTTGTTTTTTGTTTTATCTGCGATTTTGGTGCATTTTACAAAGCAACTTGCAAAAATAGGCATTTAATTTCAAATTAAAGGTATAAAATATTATTTATATCAAATTGCGCGCGCCGATACGCAGGTAAACAGCAGCCGTTTGCATAATTGTGCAGTATATGTTATATTTGCAACACGCAAACACCAATAACAAAGAAAAATGCAAAAAACAACCCTTTCATCGGTACATTTTGCCGACACAAAACCACACTACGAACTACTCGACGGCTTGCGCGGCGTAGCCGCCTTGTTGGTACTATGGTATCATATTTTTGAAGGCTTTGCCTTTGCGGAGACCACAAACGGAGCCGGCAACGGCCTCATCACCACACTGAACCACGGGCATATTGCCGTGGATTTCTTTTTCATCCTTTCGGGTTTTGTAATAAGCTATGCCTACGACGACCGTTGGGGCAAAATGAGCATTGGCGGTTTCTTCAAACGCCGCCTCGTACGCCTGCACCCAATGCTTGTGATGGGCGCCGTGATAGGTGTTTTAGCGTTCTTTGTAGAAGGGTGCAAGCAGTGGAACGGCACCACCACACCCACAAGTTGGGTGATGATAGCCACCCTGCTTACAATGTTAATGATACCCGCTCTGCCCGGTGCGCCCCACGAAGTGCGCGGTAACGGCGAGATGTTCCCCCTCAACGGCCCCACCTGGTCGCTGTGGTTCGAATACATAGGCAACATTCTGTATGCCCTGTTCATACATCGCCTGCCCACCAAGGCGCTTGCGGCGCTTGCCGTGGTACTCGGCATAGCCCACGCCTGGTTCTTTGTGGGAAACATATCGGGGTACGATATGGTGGGTGTGGGCTGGACAATAGACAGTGTTAACTTTTGGGGTGGCCTTGTGCGTATGCTCTTCCCCTTTACGGTGGGTATGCTGCTTGCCCGCACATTCAAGCCCGGTAAGATAAAAGGAGCATTTTGGATATGCACACTGTTGCTCGTTATGGTATTTTCGGTACCATACATAGCCTCCACCGGCACAGCAAGCATAAACAGCCTCTACGAATTTGTATGCATCGCTCTGCTGTTCCCTGCCATAGTGTGGATAGGTGCCTGTGGCAGCTGCAGCGACAACGTAACCGGCCGCATAAACAAATTCTTAGGCGATATTTCGTACCCGCTATACATAGTGCACTACCCCATAATGTATATTTTCTACAAGTGGCTCATTAAAGAGAAGCTATACACACTTGGTGAAACGTGGGGTGTGGCGATAATGGTGATAATTGTGAGCATACTGCTTGCATATGCCTGCCTTAAACTATACGACGAACCGGTGCGCAGGTACTTGGCAAAGAGGTTTTTGACAAAATAAACCAGTAAAAAGCCGAGCGTACTCGGCTTTTTACTTATATCTGCCAACATCTTTTAACCTCTTAAATAAATAAAGCGATGCGAGATTACAGATTTTTCACTATCTTCGCACAATTAAATTACAACGCTTTATGAAAATTGCACTTATAGGATATGGCAAAATGGGAAAAACCATTGAGAAGATAGCCATTGAGAGAGGACACGAGATAGTATCTATAATAGATATAGATAACCGCGAAGATTTCAACAGTGATGCATTCCGCTCGGCCGATGTGGCCATTGAGTTCACCGCCCCCACCGTGGCATATGATAACTGCAAGCAGGCTATGGCAGCCGGTGTAAAGGTGGTGAGTGGCAGCACAGGCTGGTACAGCGACCACGAAGCCGAGATGCGCGAATTGTGCGAAAAGGAGGGCAAGACTCTCTTTTGGGCAAGCAACTTCAGCTTAGGTGTGGCTATATTCTCGGCAGTGAACCGCTACCTTGCAAAGATAATGAACCGCTTCCCCGGCTACGATGTTCAGATGGAGGAGACACACCACATACACAAGCTCGATGCCCCCAGTGGCACAGCCATCACCCTTGCCGAGGGCATTTTGGAGAACATCGACCGCAAAGCCTCTTGGGTTATGGGCAACCTCACCAACCCCGACGGCAGCGTAACCGAGGGCAAGCAGCCGCAGGAGAGCGAGTTGAAGATTGATGCCATACGTCGCGACGAGGTGCCCGGCATACACAGCATCACATACGACTCGGCCGCCGACAGCATAACCATCACCCACGATGCCAAGAACCGCAGCGGTTTCGCGCTGGGTGCAGTGCTTGCAGCAGAGTATGTGAACGAGCACAACGGCCTCTTAGGTATGAACGACCTGTTCGACTTCTAAAAACAGTTTCAAAACCGCCCAAAAGTAATTTACAAAATGAGAAAACCCACAAAGAAAGATTACATACGCCTTGCAATAGCCCTCACGCTCTACATAATATTCCTCGTGTGGGTAAAAAGCTGGTTGGGAATAGTTGTAATACCGTTTATCATAGACAACTACATTACAAAATTTATCCCTTGGGGGTGGTGGAAGAAGAGCGAGAACAAAACCGTGCGCGGCATTATGAGTTGGGTGGATGCGATAGTGTTTGCCCTTGTGGCGGTATATTTTGTAAACCTCTTCTTTTTCCAGAACTATGTAATCCCATCGTCGTCGCTCGAGAAATCGTTGCTCGTGGGCGACTACCTCTTTGTGAGTAAAATGAACTACGGCCCCCGCAAGCCGCAAACCCCGTTGAGTATGCCGCTCACACAGCACACTATGCCCGTGACAGGTGGCAAAAGCTATTCAGACTGCATACAGTGGGACTATGAGCGCGTAAAGGGGTGGGAAGATATCGAGAAAGGCGACATCGTAGTGTTCAACTACCCAGCCGGCGACACCGCCACCACAAACCCCAATGTGATAGACTATTATGCCGAGTGCTACTACATTGGCGAGAGCCTCTACCCCAACAAGCCCATAATGGACAGCCTCACCGCCGAGCGCAGGCGTGCGGTATACAACCTCTATTATACCGCGGGTAGCCAATATATGGCACGCCACCCCGAGCAATTCGGCGAGAAGGTGTGGCGCCCTGTCGACCGTCGCGAAAACTATGTTAAGCGCTGTGTGGGCCTCCCCGGTGAGACTCTTGAAATAAAGGACAAGGACATTTATATAAACGGCGTTAAAACCACCGCACCCGAGAACGTGCAGTTCAACTATTGGGTGGAATTTGCCGCTCCGATGAACGAGCGTACACGCCACAAACTGGGTATAAGCAAAGACGACCTTAAGGATTACTACAACGGCCGCTACATAATACCGCTCACCGCAAAGACACTTGCACAGCTGAAGAGCTATACAAGCCTTGTAAAATCCATTGAACCTGTGGAAAACGAGGAGACACGCGGCATATACCCGCTCAACGGCCACACAGGCTGGACCATAGACAACTACGGCCCCGTGTGGATTCCCAAGCGTGGCGAGAGCGTGGAACTCACACTCGAAAACCTCCCCATCTATGAACGCCCCATCGCAGTGTATGAGGGCAACGACCTCAAGGTAAAGGGCGGCAAGATTTACATAAACGGCCAGGAGAGCACAAGCTACACATTCAAGATGGATTACTATTGGATGATGGGCGACAACCGCCACAAAAGCGCCGATTCGCGTTGCTGGGGCTTTGTACCCGAGGACCACATAGTGGGCAAGCCCATACTCATATGGCTGTCACTCGACAAAGACCGCGGATGGTTCGATGGCAAGATACGTTGGAACCGCCTGTTCCGTTTCGTCGATAGTTATAAATAGGAAGCGCCGATGGAGATTCTATCGCACCCGCTATACCTGGCACCCGTGCCGCTGTATGCCCGCCTTTTTGCCGCCGACGGAATAGTGTTCGACGGTGACAGCCCTTTTACCAAACAGACCTTTCGCAACCGTGCGGTGATAGCCACCGAGAACGGAACACAGGCGCTTACAATACCCATTGTGCACACAGGTGGCAAGCAGGCTATGCGCGACATACGCATAAGCGAGCACGGGAATTGGCGCCACCTGCATTGGAACGCCATTGTGAGCGCATACCGCAAAAGCCCCTTCTTCGATTACTATGCCGACGACTTTGCACACTTTTACGAGGAGCGCGACGGATTTCTTATGGATTTTAATCTGCGCCTGCACGCAGTGGTATGCGAACTTTTGGGCCTTGAACGCACAGTAAAAACAGCGGTGGAAATGGCAAAAAAGGATATTGAGGATTTGCGCTGCATAGCCGAGCCCGCAACCCTTACACAGGCAAAAGGATTCAGCCCGCAACCCTATTACCAGGTATTTGCCACACGCAACGGATTCCAACCCAATCTGAGCATAGCCGACCTCCTTTTCAATATGGGCCCTGAAGCGCTTATCACACTGCGCGACTGCGCCCGATAGCAACTGTATCCCACCAATTACTAATAATAAAAGTTAAATATCACCATAAGCCGACGAATTATTTCTAAAACATTAGATTTCTAAAATATTCGTTATATATTTGTCGCAACAAAAAACAACACAATACTATGGCAGAGAAAAAGTACGACACACTCACAAAGGCCGAAATGCAGGTAATGACAATACTGTGGGAGATGCCCGATGGCGGCTGCATACACGAAATTATTGCACGCTACCCACAACCCAAGCCCGCATACACCACCGTATCGACATTTCTGAAGATATTATATAATAAAGGATTTGTCGATTTTCGCAAACTCAGCGGCAAGACACACACCTACTACCCGCTCGTAAGCAAGAAGAATTACACTACACAGGTGATGAAGGATGTAAAGGACTCCTTCTTTGGAGGCTCGGGCTCATCGTTTGTGAAATATTTTGTAGAGAATGAACAATTGAGCGAGCAAGAGATAGAGGAGCTGTTGGAGATAATACAAAGCCAGCATTGACAATACCCCACCCGTAACCCACAGAGAGCCACTATGGAAGCAACCCTCATATACATACTCAAATGGGCATTCTGCCTTGCGGTGCTGTATATACCGTTTACGCTGCTGCTGCGCCGCGAGAGCTTCGCAAGCCTCAACCGCCGTTTGCTGCTGTGTACGGTAGTTGTATCGGGCATACTGCCCGCCATTGTTGTGCGCTACAAGGTAGAGATTCCCACAGCTCCGGCCATTTACGAGGAGCAACGGCAGATTGCCGAAACACTGCACAATACCATTCTTGCCACCACGCCTGCCAACCGCTACGACATATTCACCCCGAAGAACGCCGCAATATTGTACTTTGCAGGCATTGCAGCGGCACTTTTGTGGGGAGCAATAGGCATTGCGGAAACTATCGGCCGCATAAAGCGCGGCACACTGTGGATAGACAAACAGCAAGGGATGACAATACACTGCCACGCGGGCGACACTGCCGCGTTCAGTTGGTTCAGGCACGTTGTGATATCGGAGAACGACTACAATGAGTGCGGCACCGAGATACTGCTGCACGAAAAAGGGCACATATACCACAAGCACTCCTACGATATGCTTTTCATTGGCCTTGTAAAGGCCCTGCAGTGGTTCAACCCGCTTATATATATGCTTGAAAACGACATAAGGGAACTGCACGAATATGAGGCCGACCACTATGTATTGCAGAACCACAACGACACAAAGGCATACCAACTGCTCATTTTAAGAAAATCATTGGGCAACAAAGCTATTTCACTTGTAAATAATTTTGGCACAAGCAGCGTACGAAAAAGAATTATGATGATGTCACGCAAAACAGAGTCGGGCACACTGCAACGCGCAAAATGGGCCTATACCGTACCTATGGTATCATTGCTCATACTCTTTTTTGCGGAGCCCCGCTATATTTACACCACACCCGCAAGAAGAGTCATCGCCACCGCCACACCTGTGGCCACCACGCAAATAGAAAAAGCCACTACATATAAAGAACCGCAGAAAACAACATATTCACAACCCGTAACGACAAAAACACCAAAACAAGCGGTATCAGAGGAAACACCCGCACAGGAAGCCACGCCCGAGAGCACACCCGAAACGCCCGCAGCAGCTGCGACGGATGCCAACAACGAGGTTACGCAATATGCATATGAAACATATTACGAATACAGAGAACTCACGGAGGCGCTTTCAGGCAACGACTGCGGTGTAAAAAAGTGCAGTGTGAAAATGGAGTTCACCGCCGACAAGAACGGAAAGGCAAGCAACATCACCGCTAAAGGCTGCAATATATCAATGAGCATAACCGATGGCAACGACAGCACAATAGAGGAGATACAGGCCACCATAATAGCTGCCACAACACGATATATAGAATCTAAGGAGTGGACACCCGCAACAGTGGATGGCGAGGCCATAAACACCAACTACGACGCACATATAATATTCCACGGGGAGACACACGCAGATATAGCAGCAAACAGCGCCAAACGGCCGTTACTCATAGGTTCAACACCCATATACTGATTAAATTATGAAACAGTTCACATTTATAGCAAGCCTTATGACAATGCTTGCAGCACCACTGTTCTCGCAAAACGACAGCAGCACAGTGCTGCGTAACCCGCTCGACAACCTCATAGTGCGCTCTGTTGTAAAGCAAAGCATCTTCCCCGAAGAGCGTGTATATCTGCATTTCGACAACAACGCCTACTATTTAGGCGAGACAATGTGGTTCAAGGCATACGTTACAAGCGGCACCGACGACACCCCCACAACAATGAGCCGCGTACTGTATGTGGAATTAGTGGCACCCGAAGGATATGTGGTAAAGACCAACAAATACAAAATAGACGATGCAGGCTGCTGTAATGGAGAATTTGAGCTTAACAGGCTGCTGTTGTCGGGCTACTACGAAGTGAGGGCCTACACACGATATATGCTCAACCGTGGCAAGGATGCCATCTTCAGCCGCGTATTCCCCGTGTTCGACGAGGTGAAGAACGGCGACCGCACCTTCCGCAATATGCTCGATAGAAAGCGGGCGTTCCTTGTAGATGTGGAGAAGGAGAGCACCGTCACCGGCCTCGACAGAGAGGTGGCGTGGGAGAACGGCACACTGCCCGAGTGCGATGTAAAATTCTACCCCGAAGGAGGACATCTCGTAGAGGGCATAGAGAGCCGTGTTGCATATGAGGTATTTGGTAACGACGGCATAAACAGCAGCCGGAGCATAACCATATTGGCCGATGGCGAGGAGCTGCTCACTACCACACCCGAGCATAACGGAGTGGGCACATTCTCCATAACACCCAAAGAGGATACCAAGTACACAGCCCTGCTGAAACGAGGCAAGAAGAGTGAAAAATTCCACCTGCCGAAGGCCGAGAAAGAGGGCGCGGTAATAGAGATAGAGAACAACGGCGGCACAGTGTGCATAGCTGTGAAAAACAACCTTGCCACCGACACCGAACTGGGACTTGCCGTGCTGCATCGCGGAAAGACAAACTATTACGAGCGATTCCCTGCATCCGAACGCAATATGCTTTTTGCCATAGACAAAAGCACACTGCCCGAGGGTGTGAACCGCGTAGTGCTCTTTGTAGATGATGCCATTCCCTATGCCGAGCGCCTTTTCTTTGTCACTCACGACGAAACAAGCGACTACAGCCGCTCCACGGCAAAGCTCGTTGTAAAAAACAGCAACGCCACCCCGCAACCGCACGAAAAGATAAAACTCCGCATTGAGCGCGAGGATGGCAAGCCCATAACTGACGGTGGCAGTTTCTCGCTGTCGGTAACCGATGGCAGCGACAACGTCACAACATCGTACAACTACAATTTATATACCTATCTGCTGCTTGGCAGCGAGATAAAGGGGTATATACCCAATGCCGCACAATACTTTGACACACGCAACAAGAACCGCGCACGCGAGCTCGACCTCATTATGCTCACCCGCGGCTGGACATCGTACGACTGGAGCAAGCTGAGCAACAAAAGAGCCGACCTCGACGAGCCCGTAGAGAAGGGAATAACCATAAAAGGGCGCTTCATAAAAAAGACACCCAACCGAAAATTCGGCAAGCTCGACAGGTACAATATAGCAAATATGGCCGATTGCAAGGTAAAGTTCGAGATAACATACAGGGACAGCAACATCACCGCCTACGATTTCCGCACCGATGCCAATGGCGAATTCTACCTGCAAACCAAAGACTTTACAGGCAAAAAGGTAGCCAAACTCACACCACGCAACAACAGTATATCGAGCAAAGACAGCATCTTCACCTTCAACCTGCAGCGATACTTTTCGCCCACTATGCGCCTCTACGAATATTGGGAGCGCAATACCGGCCTGCCCGCAACCGAAGAAGAACTGGCGTGGGAGAGGGAGATGATAATAAAGATTAACCCCTTTGAATACCTGCTCACACAGGTGGAAGTGGTATCGAAACAGAAACACCCCAAGAAGTATCGCCCGCCACGCAGCGAAATGCGCCTCGACTTTCTCGACGAGTGGGAGTATGCACAAGATGTAACCTATCTTACTAACAAGAAGTATGTCCACAGCCCGGGATATACCAAGCCCAACCTTAACAACTCCACGTATGACGGGCCTGCCGTGGACAGCCCCATATCGCTGCACGCATTCAGCGTAAACCGAGGAGAACACGTGGGAGCAGGGAGCACCCACCACAGTTTCCACGACGACTACGACACAAGAAGCGCATTTGACAGGTCGGTGACAAACAACGACTATGCCCCCATCATACACAGTGTAACCAACAACGACTTGCCATACAGCGAAGTTTACATAGCAGACCCCGCCTACGAAGGTACCCTAAACAGTGCCGATGTTCTGCGCAGTGCCTTCTGGCGACACAACTTCAACTGGTGCTATTGGATACAAAGCATAGTAGTGGATGAAGAATACAACCCCGACAGCATACCACGCAGGGATGAGGAATATACCAAAGGGGTGAACATAAGAAAAATGCTTAATTTCAAGGAGTTCATCATACGTTCCGACGAGAAAACCCGCCGTGCACATATAGAAGATAGGCGCCCCGGCGGTGATAATGAGAAAAGGATAAAAACCTACAACTACGACAATTTCTACAACTCCTTTGAGAATAAAATGGGTATAGCCCCGCGAAACTGGGATATTGATGATGCACCCGATGCAACCATTTTCACACATCGCGTAAACGAAAGTGGAGGCGACGAACTGCCCAACTACGTTGCCTGCTTCATACCATACAACGAACAGGAGGAGGCTGCAGGCATAATACCTATGCTCACCCGCCGCAGCAGCGCGCGATACACGATGGTATATGGATATACCCAAAGCAAGCAATTCTACGCTCCCGACTATAGCAAAATGCAACCCGATAGCAACGCCAAGCCCGACTACCGCCGCACATTGCTGTGGGTGCCGCAAGCCACAAGCAGAAACGGCAACATTGAGGTTGAGCTCTACAACAACGCGGTGGCCAATGAAATATCGGTGAGCGTGGAGGGATATGCCGACGGCACCTTTTACAGCACCGACAGCATAACAACAACGCGTGAGAACAAGAGAAAAAACGAGCAGATGGCAATAGCGCGGCAGGAGGTACTAACCATTAACGGAATAGACAAGCCCGAACTGCTTGCCCACTGCTTTATTAAAAACGAAGAGGGCAGAGCCCATTACCGCGACAAGGAGTACCAAAAGGCCTTTGAGCTATTCAACGAGGCCGCGTCGCTCGGATACCCCGACGCCCTGTTCAACCGTGCGGTTTGCCTTATGTTGGGGCACGGCACCACGAAAGACAGCATAGAGGCATTCCGCCAGTTCCGCACAGCGGCGAATATGGGCAACAAACAGGCACTTCACAACCTTGCAGGCTGCTATATGCACGGTGTGGGAACCCATAAGAACGACTCGCTTGCCATTGCCTGCTACACCCTATCGGCGAGCAACGGGTACGCCCCATCGCAAACAATACTTGCCGACTGCTACCTGCGTGGAACAGGCGTTGAAAAGGACAGCACCACCGCATACCATTGGTTTGGGAAAGCAGCCGAGCAGAACGAGCCCATAGCCCTCTTTACACTTGCCGAGAGGCACGCAAGAGAGGACTCCATTGCCACACTGAGCAAACGCAAACTGCGCAAGCAGCCCACAATAGACTACTACACACGCGCAGCAAACGTAGGGCACTCGAAAGCACAATTCAAGCTGGCACAATTCTACGACAACGGAACATACGTGCGAAAAAGCCGCAAAAAGGCATTCTACTGGTACCTTGCAGCAGCAAAAAAAGGACACCCCGTGGCAATAGAGCGCGTAGCCTACTGCTACGAAAAGGGACGTGGAACAAAGAAAAACCAAATATCGGCACTACATTGGTACAAACTCGCCGAGAAACAGGGAAGCGAACTTGCCGAGCAAAAAATGCGATGGTACAATACATTCCGTTTCTTTGAGTAAGGCCTTACTCAAAGAAACGGAACAACATAGTCACACGGGCGGGGCGCAGCAATCAACAGGGGCGCACCTGCCCGTTACCCTTTATAATCCATTTATAGGTGACAATCTCCTCCAGAGCCATAGGGCCGCGGGCGTGCAGTTTCTGCGTGCTTATGCCAATTTCGGCACCAAGCCCGAACTGTGCACCGTCGGTAAACGAAGTGGGGGCGTTGACATACACACAGGCGGCATCAATAAGCAGGGTGAACATATTGGCAACAGCCTCATCGGCTGTTACCACGCACTCGCTGTGGCCCGAGCCGTAGGCTGCAATGTGCGCTATGGCCTCATCGGCAGTATCAACGGTTTTCACAGCCATTGCATAGCTCAGGAACTCGGTACCAAAGCTCTCCTCGGTAGCAGGTTGCAATAGAGCGGCCGGATAACTGCCTGCAAGTGAATTATATGCCTTTTCATCGGCATATATAACCACGTTGCTCTGCTGCAATGGAGCGCACAGGGCTGCAAGGTCACTCAAGCGACTGCTGTGCACAAGCAAGCAGTCGAGCGCGTTGCACACGCTCACACGGCGTGTTTTTGCATTGTTTACAATGGCTGCGCCCATAGCAAGGTCGCCCGATGCATCGAAATAGGTGTGGCACACACCGGCGCCCGTCTCGATAACGGGTATTGTGGCGTTGGAGCGCACATAATTTATGAGCCTGCTGCTGCCGCGCGGTATTATCAAATCGACAAAGCCACGGGCCGACAAGAGGGCCTGTGTGGCCTCCCGCTCAACAGGCAGCAGCGCTACCACCTGTTTGTCTATTCCCAAGCGGTCGAGCACCGAGTGGATAACCGCCACAATGGCCTTGTTGGACATTTCGGCATCGCTACCACCCTTGAGTACACAGGCGCTGCCCGCCTTCATACAGAGGGCAAACACATCGAAACTAACATTGGGGCGCGCCTCGTAAATGACACCTATGACACCAAAGGGCACCGCCACGCGGGTGAGGTGCAGCCCGTTGGGCAATACACTCTCCTTGAGCACACGGCCAAGCGGCGAAGGTAGCGATGCCACCTTGCGCATATCGGCAGCTATGGCCTCAATGCGGGCAGGAGTGAGGCGCAGACGGTCGTAACGGGGATCATCGGGCGAGAGGCGCGACAAATCCTCCTCGTTGGCAGCAAGAATGGATGCCTGTTGCTCCACGGCGGCATCGGCCACTGCCAAAAGCAGGGCATTCACCTCTTTTTCACTCAATTTAAGCAGCGCAGCAGAAGCGCTCTTAACACCTTTGAAAATATCGTTATAATTCATAGTTATTTTATATTTTCAATCTCATTGGCTCGCTTTGCTTTTAACCACCCGCGTGGCATAAACTTCGTCTATGCTTCACGCGACCAACGGCTGCAAAACTCGCCGATGAGGCTGACTAAAAAGTATTTTTTAGCAGCCTCTTTTTGCAGGGAGATGAATAAAAAGATGTAGTTTAAAGCTTTTGCAAACGAGCAAAACATAAAGTTCTTTAATGTTTTACTGCGAGTGCAGCAAAGGTTCGCTATAAGCAGTGTGCTTGCGCAGCCTGAAAAACCGCAGTTTACTAAGCGTAAATGAGGATTTTGAAGGCAAGCGTAACGCAAAAATACACTTTTTAGTCATCTTCATTCAAGATAAAGATAATCATAATGTATCACAGGCTTGCAACCATGCTTGCCTATTATGCAGGGTATCTCGTCGCTGTCGTAGGCCACGCGCCCCACGCCAAGCGCGGTGCCATCGGTGGCCGCAAGCTGCACAAGGTCGCCCTGTTTGAAGTCGCCCTCGGCACTCACTACACCCACGGGCAGCACACTCACCGCCTTGCTGCCGCACACTGCCTGCACGGCATCATTGTTGAGCACTATGGTTCCTTTTGTGAAACCGGTGCTGTGGGCTATCCACTTTTTAATGGGCGACGCGGTTGTTTCGCTTGGCACAAAACAGGTGCACACAACCTTGTCGGAGGCCGTTACAAGCGACGTGAGTATATCGCTGCGCTTGCCGTTGGCAATATAGACGGCTATCCCCTCCTCGGCCACCTTGCGGGCGATATTGCACTTGGTCATCATACCGCCACGCCCAAAGCTCGACTTTGTTGCCTGAATATAGTTGGCAAGTTCCTTACCCTGCTCCACACGGCGAATAACCTCAACACCCTCGTTGCCCGGCACACCGTTATATACACCATCGACGTTGCTCAGTATCACAAGCGCCTGCACATCGAGCATTGTAGCCACCAGGCCCGACAGTTCGTCGTTGTCGGTAAACATAAGCTCGGTAACACTCATCGTGTCGTTCTCGTTTATTATGGGGAGCACACCGTTTTCCAGCATCACCATCATACAGTGGCGCTGGTTCAGGTAGAGGCGTCGGGTGGAGAAACACTCCTTCATCGTGAGTACCTGCCCCACAGGGATATTATGCTCGCGAAAAAGTTCGTAGTAGCGGTTTATTAGCTTTGCCTGCCCCACGGCCGAAAAGAGCTGGCGCTGGCCCACGGTGTCGAGCTGGCGCAGGGGCATACCGCGCATTTCGCTGCGACCGCTTGCCACCGCTCCCGATGATATGAGAATAACCTCCACGCCCATTGAGCGCAGGGCTGCTATCTGGTCCACAATGGCCGACATACGGGTGACATCGAGCGTTCCGTCGGGGCGGGTGAGCACATTGCTGCCCACCTTCACTGCAATACGTTTATATATGGTGTTCATTGTACAATTTATACTTATTTCTTTATTGAGGCATACAAGCCATCTATAATGCTTTTGGAGAAGCCACCCTCGCGCATAGCCTCCAAGCCACGCAGAGTGAGCCCGCCAGGGGTGGTTACACGGTCTATTTCGGTTTGTGGGTTGGTGCCGCCTGTCTCCAACACGCTCAATGCACCACGCACCGTCTGCATAACAATTTCGAGCGCCTGTGCGCGAGTGAATCCAAGTTCTTCACCACCCGCCATAGAGGCGTTTATATACTGCAAGGCGTATGCTATGCCACACGATGCGAGCGATGTGCCTGCCGGTATAAGCTCCTCGGGCACCATCATAGCCCTGCCCATAGCCGCAAAAAGGGCTGTAATATAATCGTCGGCCTGTTGCGCGGTGCGCTTGCCGCTTATGAATGTCATACCGCACATAGTGGCAATGGCTGTGTTGGGGATAACGATATAGAGCTGTGGCAGTGCACCACCCTCTTTGGCCAGCCAGCCATCGAGCAGTTCGCTGCCTACGCCACCTGCCACCGACACAACCACCTGCTCGCTGTAATCGAGCGCGGGCTTTATTTCTGCAATCACCTCCTCCATTTTCCACGGCTTCACGGCAAGGAAAACATAGTCGGCGCCTGCGACGGCCGCGCAATTATCGGTTGTGGTTTCTATTTGCGTGAACTCCTGTTTAAGCGTATCGAGCTTGCCTGCCGAGGGGTTCGACACAATAACATTGGTACCTTCGGCGGTGCGGGCCACTCCACGGGCTATGGCACCACCCATATTACCGGCTCCTATGATAGCGATTTTCATAATACTTATAGCTGTTGTTTAGTTGCAGGTGGCTGCCATTTTTGGCAGCCACCTGCAAATTTAATCAAATATAGAATAGTTACATTATAATAAGGATGGAAAAGTATGCATAAAATAATAAGTGGGCGGCCGCGGCCGCCCACTTATCTATGATAACCGATGATTATATCAGTCTTTCAGCTTCGCTTTGATGAACTCGCGGTTCAGGCGAGCGATATTGCTGATGGAGATACACTTGGGACACTCGGCCTCGCAAGCGCGGGTGTTGGTACAGTTACCAAAGCCCAGCTCGTCCATCTTGGCTACCATTGATTTTGCACGCTTTGCAGCCTCGGCCTTACCCTGGGGAAGGAGAGCGAACTGGCTTACCTTTGCCGAAACAAAGAGCATTGCAGAACCATTCTTACAAGCAGCTACACAAGCACCGCAACCAACGCAAGCGGCAGCATCCATAGCCTCCTCGGCAACATCCTTGCCAATGGGAATTGCGTTGGCATCGGGCATACCTCCGGTGTTGATTGATACGTAACCACCGGCCTGCTGTATCTTGTCGAAGGCAGTACGGTCGACCATAAGGTCGCGGATTACGGGGAACGCAGCCGAACGCCAAGGCTCAACGGTGATTGTATCGCCATCCTTGAAACGACGCATATACAACTGGCAGGTTGTGGCACCTGTTGCAGGGCCGTGGGGGTGTCCGTTCACATAGAGCGAACACATACCGCAGATACCCTCGCGGCAGTCGTGGTCGAACACGATAGGCTCTTCGCCCTTATTTACCAAACTCTCGTTAAGAATATCGAGCATCTCCAGGAATGAGGTATCACCGGGGATATCCTTCATCTGGTATGTAGCAAAAGCACCTTTCTCTTTAGGACCTCTCTGGCGCCATACTTTCAATGTAAAACTTATATTTTTGTCCATTGTTCTTCTGTTTTTTCGGGTTAGTTCTTGTAGTTACGCTGCTGCACCTTAATATACTGGTAGTTAAGGTCTTCTTTGATAAGTTCGGGCTCTTGGCCTTCGCCGGTGTACTTCCAGCAAGCAACATATGAGAAGTTCTCATCGTCACGTTTAGCCTCGCCCTCCTCGGTCTGGTGCTCCTCACGGAAGTGACCACCGCAAGACTCCTCGCGGTTGAGAGCATCGCGTGCCATAAGGCGACCAATCTCAATGAAGTCGAGCAAGCGGAGTGCCTTTTCGAGCTCGATGTTGAGTGTGTCGGCCGAACCGGGGATGAACAACTCGCTCCAGAAGAGTTTCTCCACCTCGTCGAGTTTCTTCAAAGCAGCCTCCAAAGACTCTTTTGTACGAGCCATACCTACATAATCCCACATAACGTGGCCAAGCTCCTTGTGGATAGAATCTACACTACGCTTACCCTTGATGGCCATAAGCTTGGCAATCTTGTCGTTGACAGCCTTCTCGGCAGCAACGAACTCGGGAGCGTCGGTGCTGAAACGGGGAACCTGAATCTGGTCCGAAAGGTAGTTCTGTATTGTATAAGGTAACACAAAGTAACCATCGGCCAAGCCCTGCATAAGAGCAGAAGCACCAAGACGGTTGGCACCGTGGTCGCTGAAGTTGGCCTCGCCGATAGCGAACAAACCGGGAACAGAGGTCTGCAACTCATAATCTACCCAAATACCACCCATTGTGTAGTGGATAGCGGGGAATATCATCATAGGCTCCTTGTAGGGGTTGGTATCGGCAATCTCCTCGTACATATCGAAGAGGTTTCCGTAACGCTGGCGCACTACATCCTCGCCCAGGCGCTGGATAGCATATTTGAAATCGAGGAACACGGCAAGACCGGTGTTGTTCACGCCGAAGCCTGCATCGCAACGCTCTTTTGCAGCACGTGAAGCAACGTCACGGGGCACGAGGTTACCGAATGCGGGATAGCGACGCTCCAAGTAGAAGTCGCGGTCCTCGTCGGGGATATCGTTGGGGTGTTTCTTACCTGCCTGCAATGCCTTTGCATCCTCAAGTTTCTTGGGAACCCAGATGCGGCCGTCGTTACGCAAAGACTCCGACATAAGAGTGAGCTTCGACTGCTTGTCGCCGTGAACGGGGATACAGGTGGGGTGAATCTGTGCGTAGCAGGGGTTGGCAAACCAAGCACCCTTGCGGTAGCACTGCAAAGCGGCAGAACCGTTGCTACCCATAGCATTTGTAGAGAGGAAATATGTGTTACCATAACCACCGGTACCGATAACCACGGCGTGAGCAGCAAAGCGCTCAACCTTACCTGTTACAAGGTTACGTGCGATGATACCACGTGCACGGCCGTCGATGATAACGAGGTCGAGCATCTCGTAGCGTGTGAAAACCTTCACTGTGCCCTGGCTCACCTGATAGTTAAGAGCCGAGTATGCACCAAGGAGAAGCTGCTGACCGGTCTGGCCGCGGGCATAGAATGTACGTGATACCTGAGCACCACCGAATGAGCGGTTGGCAAGCAAGCCGCCGTACTCGCGTGCAAAGGGAACACACTGTGCAACGCACTGGTCGATGATGGCACCCGAAACCTCGGCCAAACGATAAACGTTAGCCTCACGTGCACGGTAGTCACCACCCTTTATAGTATCGTAGAAGAGGCGATAAACCGAGTCGCCATCGTTCTGGTAGTTCTTGGCTGCGTTAATACCACCCTGAGCCGCGATAGAGTGAGCGCGACGGGGAGAATCCTGAATACAGAAGTTAAGAACGTTGAAACCCATAGCACCAAGTGAAGCGGCAGCCGAAGCACCTGCAAGACCGGTACCCACAACAATAATATCGAGCTTACGTTTGTTGGCAGGGTTCACCAATTTCTGATGTGCCTTATAGTTGGTCCATTTTTCGGCCAAAGGGCCCTCAGGAATTTTGGAATCCACTTTTATTGAACTGATTTTAGCCATAATATCTGAGATTTTTGAAATTTTACACTTAATGAATCATTAGCATCCTGCACAAGGGCATACTGCATAAACAGCTACTACTGCCAAGAAACCAAGAATGATGATGGTAACAAGCACGTTACCGATAACTCTCCAACGGTTGAACCAAATTTGGTTGGCCCAGCCAAGTGTCTGCAATGCGCTCCAGAAACCGTGTGTGAGGTGGAACCACAAAGCAACCAACCAGATAACATAGAGAGCCACATAAACAGGGCAAGCAAATGTCTCCTTGATGTAGTGAACACCATCGGCTGCAAGCGATGCATCTACATTGGCACCCAGCATATGAAGAACCTCCACAAGCTGCATATTTGCCCAGAAGTTGAACAAGTGCAATGCCATACCAAGAATAACGATAACTCCGAGTACAAACATATTCTGTGAAGCCCACTCCACATTTTTAGGCTTAACGGTGTAGGCATAACCCTGGCCGCCACGAGCCTTCTTGTTCTGCAAAGTGAGGATGATTGCATAAACGAAATGCACCACCACAAGAGCGGCAAGGCCGGCTGTTGCAATGAGCGCATACCAGTTGGCACCCAAAAACTCACAAATCATGTTGTACCCCTCGGCGCTGAAGATAGCCACCAAGTTCATTGACATATGGAAAAGGAGGAAAAGCACAAGGGCAATACCCGACACGCTCATAATAACCTTCTTTCCCACAGAAGAATTAAATAACCACATAATAAATTGATATTAAATTATATAAATAAATAAATTGTTTATGCTGTATAAAGCCTATTATGCTAACATAATAGTGTTAGATTACAAAAATAGGTCTTTTTTATTAAAAACAACATTTTTTAGTGAAATAATTCCCTTAAATATGTTATAGGTGGCAAATATTAAAGATAACCTGCCAAGCAAAAAAAATGTTTTTATTATCTTTGGCATCGCTAAAGAGAGGCAGCATCCACTTGTCGCCTTTCAGCACCAAACCAAGCAATATTTACACACAAAGTGATATTCGAATACGACATATTGGTTATAGGAGCCGGCCACGCAGGCTGCGAGGCGGCTGCCGCTGCGGCAAACTTGGGCAAAAAGACCTGTCTTGTGACGATGGATATGAACAAGATTGCCCAGATGAGTTGCAACCCCGCAATAGGCGGCATTGCCAAGGGGCAGATTGTGCGCGAGATTGACGCACTGGGCGGTTATATGGGTATAATCACCGACAAGGCATCGATACAGTTCCGTATGCTCAACCGCTCCAAGGGCCCCGCAATGTGGAGCCCGCGTGCGCAGTGCGACCGTATGAAGTTCAGCCAATATTGGAGAGAGACTCTCGAAAACATCCCCAACCTGCATATGTGGCAGGACAGCGTCACCGAAATAATAGTGGATAACGGCAAGGCAGTGGGTGCAAAAACACAGCTTGGCGCAGAGTTCCGCGCCAAGGGCATAATAATCACCGCCGGCACATTCCTCAACGGACTGATGCACGTGGGCCGTGTGCAGTTCGAAGGCGGTCGCATAGCCGAGCCGGCAGCCAAAGGACTCACCGAGTCTTTGAAAAAACAGGGCATAGAGGCAGGGCGTATGAAAACAGGCACTCCTGTGCGCCTCGACAAGCGCAGCATAAATATGGAACTTGTTGATATTCAACAAGGTGACAAAGATTTTCATTGTTTTTCATATTTGGAGAACGAGCGAAAATTGCAACAATTGCCCTGCTGGGCCTGCTACACCAACCCCGATGTTCACCGGACACTGCGCGACGGGCTCGACGACTCGCCACTTTACAACGGACAGATACAGAGCATCGGGCCGCGCTACTGCCCAAGCATAGAGACAAAGATAGTGACATTTGCCGAGCGCGAAAGACACCTGCTCTTTTTGGAACCCGAGGGAGAGACCACACAAGAGGTTTATGTGAACGGCTTCTCATCGTCACTCCCTATGGACATACAGCTAAATGCCCTGCGCAAGATACCCGCATTGAAGGATGCCGTTGCCTACCGCCCGGGCTATGCAATAGAGTACGACTATTTCCCACCCACGCAATTATACCACACCCTTGAATCGAAAATAGTGGAGAACCTCTATTTCGCAGGGCAGGTAAACGGCACCACCGGATACGAAGAGGCTGCCGGCCAGGGTATAGTTGCCGGCATAAATGCCGCACTTAAGATTGACGGTAAAGATAGTTTTGTGTTGCGCCGCAACGAAGCATACATAGGTGTACTCATCGACGACCTTGTGACAAAGGGTGTGGATGAGCCATACCGAATGTTCACGTCACGCGCCGAGTATCGCATACTCCTGCGTTCCGATAACGCCGACCGTCGCCTCACCGAAAAGGGATACGCACTGGGCCTTGTAACCGAGGAGCGCTACCGCAAGCTGTGCAAAAAAAAGGAGCTTATGCAAAAGCTCACCGAGTTCATTGAAAATTTCTCGGTAAAAGCAAACCTCATAAACGAGGGATTGCAAGCACTGGGCACCACCCCACTTGTGCGCGGTTGCAAATTGGCAGCAATAATTGAGCGCCCGCAAATAACCATAAACAGCATAGCACAATATATAAAACCGCTCAAAAGCGAACTCGAAAAACTTGGTGCTTGGCGCGAGGAGATAACCGAGGCTGTAGAGATTGAGATTAAATACCGAGGCTACATTGAGCGCGAACGTGAAGAGGCCGAGCGTATGCTTCGATTGGAGAACATACGCATACGCGGCAAGTTCAACTACAACGAACTCGACTCGCTATCGACCGAAGCACGCCAAAAGCTCACAGCCATAAACCCCGAAACACTTGCGCAGGCAAGCCGCATACCCGGAGTGTCGCCGAGCGACGTAAACGTGCTGCTTGTGCTTATGAGAAAATAGTATTGTTCCACGTGAAACATCAACCAAAATATAGAACTATGAACAAAGAATTATTGCTATCGAATTTGAGAAATATTCCCGACTTTCCCATACCGGGAATTCAGTTCAAGGATGTAACATCGCTATTCAAAAATCCCGCTTGTATGCAGGAACTCGACAAGGCACTATACGAGATGTACAAGGATTGCGGCATTACCAAAATTGTGGGTATAGAGTCGCGCGGTTTCGTTATGGCATCGGCACTTGCGGTGAAACTGAATGCAGGTTTTGTACCCATTCGTAAGCCCGGCAAACTGCCCGCAGAAACCATAAGCGAGAGCTATGGCAAGGAGTATGGCCGCGACACCATAGAGATACACAAGGATGCCATAAACGAGAACGATGTGGTGCTCATCCACGACGACCTGCTCGCAACAGGCGGCACTATGCTTGCAGCATACAACCTTGTAAAGAAACTTAACCCCAAAAGAGTGATGATAAATTTCCTTATCGAACTTGAGGGACTGAAGGGGCGCAGCACCTTCCCTGCCGATGCAGAGATTGACTGCCTGCTCACACTCGAAGGAAAATAATGAGTAAAGAGGAGAAGACAAAAAGGGAGGAGCATATAAAAGAGATTGTAAGCAACCTACCCGACTCACCCGGCTGTTACCAATACCTCAACGAGAGCGGGGTAATAATCTATGTGGGCAAGGCAAAGAACCTTAAACGCCGCGTCTCCTCCTACTTCAACAAAGAGCAGCAATCTTTGAAAACACGCCTGTTGGTTTCTAAGATTGCCGACATACGCTACATTGTGGTAAATAGCGAGGCCGATGCACTGCTTTTGGAGAACAACCTAATAAAGCGGCACAAGCCTCGCTATAATATTCTGCTTAAAGACGACAAGACCTACCCCTCAATCTGCATAAGCAACGACTATTTTCCCAAGATTTTCAAGACAAGAAAGATAGATAAAAAGTGGGGGCGGTACTTTGGCCCATACACAAACGCCGGTGCGCTGCACGCTCTTTTGGAATTGATAAAGGAGCTATACCCTTTGCGCAGCTGCAACCTCAAGATAACACCCGAAGCAGTGATAGCCGGCAAGTTCAACTGCTGCTTAGAATACCAGATAGAAAAGTGTTGCGCCCCTTGCATAGGCAAAATTTCGCAAGCCGAATATTCAAAATATATCGACGAGGTAACTACAATCCTAAAGGGCGACATACGCATACTGCAAGAAAAACTTGTTTCCGAAATGCGGTCGAAAGCCGAAAAAATGGATTTTGAAGCTGCACAAAAGATTAAAGAAAAATACACGCTCATAGAGAACTTCCGCAGCCGCAGCGAGGTAGTGAGCTCGTCGCTAAACAACCTCGATGTATTCTCTATTGAAAGCGACGAAAAGAACGCATTCATAAATTTCCTGCACATTACAAACGGGTGCATAAACCAGGCATTTACCATAGAATATCGTAAAAAACTCGATGAAACCGACGAAGAGATATTAACAATGGGTATAATTGAAATGCGTGAACGTTTCAACAGCCACGCAAAAGAGATTATTCTCCCATTCGCTATGGAACTTCCACTTGAAGGGGTGAACATCACACTACCCCAAAAAGGTGACAAGGCACGGTTGCTTGCACTGTCGAAACTGAACGTAAAACAGTACAAAGCCGACCGCCTGAAACAGGAAGAAAAACTGAATCCCGAGCAAAAGAGCACCCGCCTGATGAAGGAGATTCAGGAGGCTCTGCATCTCGAAAAACTACCGATTATAATTGAGAGTTTTGATAACTCGAACATACAGGGAAACGATGCCGTTGCCGCGTGCGTGGTATTCCGCAAACTCAAGCCATCGAAAAAAGATTACCGGAAATACAACATAAAAACCGTTATTGGTGCCGACGATTATGCATCGATGCGCGAGGTTGTGGAGCGCCGATACAGCCGCATATTGGAGGAGGGTGGCGAACTGCCCAACCTCATAATAGCCGATGGCGGCAAAGGACAGATAGAGGCCATACGCAGCATCACCGAGGACAAATTAGGGCTCCACATTCCCATTGCCGGCCTTGTAAAAGATGGCAGACACCGCACCTCGGAACTGCTCATAGAGGGCAATTCAATAGGGCTTAAACAGAACACCGCCCTATTCCGACTTATGACACAGATACAGGACGAGGTACACCGCTTTGCCATAACATTCCACCGCAACAAACGCAGCAAAAGACAGACAGAATCGGAGCTGGACAGCATAAAAGGCATAGGTGAAAAGAGTAAACAAGCTATATTACAACACTTTAAGAGTATAAAGCGCATAAAAGAGGCCGCCGTGGAAGATATTGCAGGCATCATAGGCAAGGCAAAGGCAGAAATATTGCTCAATGCGCTTAAATAGACAAAAATTGCCTATCTTTGCGGGGAGAGGCACAGCCATTGAAAAGAAGAAAAAGAATGAGAATACTTATACAGAGAGTAAAAAAGGCATCGGTAACCGTTGAAGGAGAACTTATATCACTGATAAACAAAGGATTATTAGTGTTTGTTGGTATATGTGACGAGGATACCGACGAGGACATAGAGTGGCTCACAAAAAAGATAGCCAACATACGCCTTTTCGACGATGAAAACGGAGTGATGAACCTATCGGTAACCGATGTAGGTGGCGATGTGCTTGCCGTGAGCCAGTTCACACTTATGGCATCGACCAAAAAGGGCAACCGCCCCTCATATATAAAAGCGGCAAAACCCGACGTGTCGGTACCACTCTATGAGCAGTTTTGCAGCGAGCTGGAGATAGCCCTCAACAGCCCGATAAAAAGAGGAATTTTTGGCGCAGATATGAAGGTTGAACTATTGAACGACGGGCCTGTTACTATATTTATAGACTCAAAAAACAGAGAGTGACAATGACAATAAAAGAGGCACAAGAGCGCGTAGATGCTTGGATAAAGGAGTATGGGGTGCGCTACTTCAACGAACTCACAAATACAGCCATTCTGGCCGAGGAGGTGGGCGAGGTGGCACGTATAATGGCACGCAAGTATGGCGAACAATCGTTCAAAGAGGGAGAGAAAAACGACCTTGGCGATGAGCTTGCCGATGTGCTATGGGTGCTCATATGCATAGCCAACCAAACAGGTGTCGACCTCACCAAAGCACTGCTTAAAAACCTCGATAAAAAGAGTAAAAGAGATAATAAAAGACATATAAATAACCCTAAATTATACAACGATGAGCGATAATTGTAACTGTGGTTGTGGTGGCGAGCATAAGCACTACCACGCCGAGGAGGAGAGCAAGTACGACTTTGTACTGCGCGAGTATGCACCCGCAATGAGCGACGAGGAGGTTGCCACCAATGTAAAAAAACTTATTGAGGAAAAGGTGGAGCAGAACAACACACCTGAGGTAAAGAAATTCCTTTTCAACTGCATAGACCTCACCACCCTCAAGTGCACCGACAGCGAGGAGAGCGTGCTCAAATTCACCGAAAAGGTAAATGAGTTCGAAGAAAAATACCCCGACCTTAAGAACGTAGCCGCAATATGCGTATATCCCAATTTTGCAAAGATTGTAAGCCAATCGTTGGAGGTTGAAAACGTAGGTATCGCCTGCGTGTCGGGCGGCTTCCCATCTTCACAGACATTCCAGGAGATAAAGGTAGCCGAAACCGCGATGGCCATTCACGACGGTGCCACCGAGATAGACATAGTACTGAGTGTGGGAAAATTCCTGAGCGGGGACTACGAGGGCGTGTGTGACGAGATACAGGAACTTAAGAGCATCTGCGGCGACAAGCACCTGAAAGTTATATTGGAGACCGGCGCACTGAAAACAGCCGAAAACATTAAAAAAGCATCCATTCTATCGATGTATTCGGGTGCCGACTTCATAAAAACATCTACCGGAAAAGAGTCGCCTGCCGCAACTCCCGAGGCCGCATACGTTATGTGCAGCACCATAAAGGAGTACTACCAAAAGACCGGCCGTAAAATTGGTTTTAAGCCCGCAGGAGGCATTAACACCGTGCACGACGCACTTGTGTACTATACAATAGTAAAAGAGCTCTTAGGCGAGGAATGGCTCACAAACGAACTGTTCCGCCTGGGTACCAGTCGCCTTGCCAACCTGTGCCTTGGTGAAATTACAGGCCAGGAGACAAAATTCTTCTAAATATATAGAGAGAGTAATAAATAAAAAAACCACGCCGCGGCGTGGTTTTTTATTTATTTGTTTCGGGAAATCACATAATCGAGATAAGCCACCAAAGCATCGCGACAATCGGAGGGTATTGCAGCGGGAAGCAGGGAGAGCGCCTCGGCACGCAACTGCTCTATCCTATCAAGAGCATACTGCACACCACCCTCGCTTTTCGATAGTTCTATAAGTGATTCTATCTCCTTTTCATCGAGCTCTTTTCCGGCAGCCAACTTATCATTTATAACTGCCACCACAGGTGATGCCGATGTACGCAGAACATAGAGTGCAGGCAGTGTTATCTTACCTTCGCGCATATCACTGCCCGTGGGCTTGCCTATGTCACCCTCATAATAGTCAAAAATATCGTCTTTTATCTGAAAACAGATGCCTATGAGCTCGCCAAAACGGCGCAAACCGACAGCCTCCTGCAAACCTGCACCTGCCGACAAGGCACCGATATATGCACACGAAGCAAAGAGTGAAGCCGTTTTCCCTTTTATGATATTCAAATAATCTTCCTCGGTATAAACACCTGTTTTTTGCGCTTGCAGCTGCATCATCTCACCACATGAAAGAGCACAACCAAGCTGCGACAATTGTTCGATTATCTCGATGTTATTTGTTTTTGCGGCATTGTTAAGCGCAAGCGAAAAAAGGTAGTCGCCCGTGAGAATGGCAATGCGGTTGCTGTAAAGAGCATTCAGCGATGGAAGACCGCGGCGCATATTGCTCTCGTCAACCACATCGTCGTGCAGCAGGCTGGCCGTGTGCAACAGCTCCAGAGAGGCCGCAGCGGCATTCGTGGCCGCCGTCACAGCGCCACAACCTTTAGCGGCAAGCAACAACAGCATAGGACGCATCATCTTGCCCACAGAGCCCGACACATCGCACAATACGCTGCTGAGCAACGGAACGTCGCTGCCAAACTGCGCACTATAATACTCCTTGAAAGCATCAAATTCCTGCTTTATAGGGGCCTGTATCATTGATAATATATCCATTCTTAAAATTTAGAGCGTTATTACTTAGCTGTTTATAAAAACAAACCTATAGCTGTTTTAACAAAAAACAGGGAGCATTTACCGCTAAACATCACAAAAGTAATAAAAAAGAATATGGTTAGTGTTATAATTTTTGTATTTTTACGTTCAATTTGTTTTGTTATAAGATGGATAAACTATTTCTGCTCGATGCATACGCACTGATATACCGTGCATATTACGCATTTATAAAGAACCCCAGGATAAACTCGAAGGGGTTCAACACATCGGCCATATTGGGCTTTGTGAACACACTCGAGGATGTTCTTAAGAAAGAGAACCCCACGCACATAGGTGTTGCATTCGATCCACGTGGAAAGACATTCCGCCACGAGGCATATGAACAATACAAGGCACAACGCGAGGAGACACCCGAGGTGATACGCTCTTCGGTACCTGTGATAAAGGAGATAATAAAAGCCTACAACATACCTGTATTCGAAGTGCCCGGCTACGAGGCCGACGACGTTGTGGGAACACTGGCAAAACAGGCGGAAAAAAGGGGAATTATTACATATATGATGACCCCCGACAAGGACTACGGACAACTTGTTTCGGACACCGTTTTCATATACCGCCCCAAGTATGGCGACAAGGAGTTCGAGGTGATGGGCATCGAGAGGGTAAAGGAGAAATTCGGTATCGAACGCACCGAGCAGGTGATAGACCTCTTAGGTCTTATGGGCGATTCAAGCGACAACATCCCCGGCTGCCCGGGAGTGGGAGAAAAAACCGCACAAAAACTCATTGCCGAATTTGGCAGCATTGACAGCCTGCTTGCAAACACCGACAAACTGAAAGGAGCGCTAAAAACAAAGGTGGAGGAGAACAGGGAAAAAATTCTCTTCAGCAAATTTCTTGCTACCATAAAAACCGATGTTCCAATCGAACTCGATATGGAGGCTTTGAAACGCGAACCCGCCAACGAAGCCGAGCTCACCCGCCTGCTCGACTTTTACGAACTGCGTGCACTCAAGGAGCGAGTGAAGAAAAGCAACTTCGCCCCATCGCTCTTCGACACACCCACTGAGGAAGAGAGTGCGGAGAAAAAGAGTAAAAGCAAAAAAAACGACTCTCTCCAACCCTCGCTCTTTGATTTTTTTCCCACCGAAGATACGGGCGATGAAAAAAATTCCAGCCATTTGAGCTTAAAAGACACCCCACACAGCTATAAACTTCTTGATACTGAAGATGATATACGCAATTTTATTGCTGCTATAAAAAATTGCGAAACTGTGTGCATAGACACCGAAACCACAAGTACCAACGCCTTGGAGGCCGAGCTTGTGGGAATTTCGCTCTCGGTGAAGGAGGGCGAGGCTGTTTACATACCCATTGCCGCCGACAGAGCAGCCGCCACCACCCGACTCCAAATTTTGCGCCCCCTCATCGAAGACGAAAAAATATGCAAGGTGGGGCAAAACATAAAATATGACCTCACCGTGCTTGGCAACTACGGAGTGGAGCTCCGCGGTAAAATGTTCGACACTATGATTGCCCACTACGTGTTGCAACCCGAGCTTTACCACGGAATGGACTACCTTGCCGAAATTTATCTCAACTACGAAACCATAAAGATAACCGAACTCATAGGCGCAAAGGGGAAGAACCAGAAAAATATGCGCGACCTCGCACCCGCCGACATCTGCGACTATGCCTGCGAGGATGCCGACATTACACTGCGCCTGAAGAACATTTTGGAAAAGGAGATAAAAGAGGCCGGCATAGAGGAGCTCTTTTATAAAATAGAGATGCCGCTCATACCCGTGCTTGCTTATATGGAACGCAACGGAGCACGCATAGACACCAACGCCCTGCGCGAGACGTCGGCACTCCTTGGCAAGCGGCTCGACGAGATTGAGGAGGAGATATTCACACAGGCAGGCGAGGCCTTTAACATAGCATCGCCCAAACAGGTGGGCGACATACTTTTTGGTAAACTAAGAATTGTTGAAAAGCCCAAAAAGACAAAGACCGGCCAGTTTGTGACATCGGAGGAGGTGCTCGCACAGCTACAGAACCGCCACCCTATCGTAAAAAATATTTTACAATATCGCGGCCTAAAAAAACTGTTGAGCACATACATCGACAGCCTGCCCGCGCTTGTCAACAGCCGCACGGGAAAGATACATACATCGTACAACCAAACAGTAACTGCCACCGGCCGATTGAGCTCGAGCAACCCCAACCTGCAGAACATCCCCATACGCGACGAAGAGGGCAAGGAGGTGCGCAAGGCATTTATCCCCGACGATGGCTGCCTCTTTCTTTCGGTCGATTATTCGCAGATAGAATTACGCATTATGGCACACCTGAGCGGCGATAACAATATGATTGAGGACTTCCGCAGCGGCTACGATATTCACGCGGCAACTGCTGCAAAAATATACAAGAAACCTATTGAAGAGGTAACCAAAGACGAGCGCCGCAAAGCTAAGGTAGCAAACTTCGGTATCATATACGGAATATCGGTATTCGGCCTTGCCGAGCGTATGAACGTAAACCGCTTTGAGGCAAAAACACTCATTGATAACTATTTCGAAACCTACAAAGGAGTAGCCGATTATATTGAAAAATGTAAACAAGAAGCCAAGCTCAACGGCTACGTGGAGACCGTGTTCAAACGCAAGCGCTACCTGCCCGACATAAACTCGCACAATGCCGTGGTGCGCGGGTATGCCGAGCGAAATGCCGTGAACGCACCCATACAGGGAAGTGCTGCCGACATCATTAAGGTGGCAATGATAAACATATACCGCCGTATGAATGAGCAGCAGATGCGCTCCACAATGATACTGCAGGTACACGACGAACTCAATTTCAACGTAGTACCCGAGGAGAAGGAGGCCGTGCAGGCGCTTGTGGTCGAGGAGATGCAGCAGGCATTTGCAATGAAGGTGCCCCTTGTTGCCGACTATGGCTGGGGTGCAAACTGGTTGGAAGCACATTGAGATAATTTATAAAGAGAGTGGGTGACTCAAAAGTAAAATGGGGTTACCCACGTTTGTAGGGAGGTTGGATAAAAAGAGCTATTTTTAGGCTTGCGAAGCCCGAAAAAACGCAGTTTACTAAGCGTAAATGAGTATTTTCGGGCAAGCGTAACAACAAAAGAGCCTTTTTAGTCAGCCTCTTTTTGTAACCTTTCGGCCGATACCGGTGTCTAACATACGGTACCTAAAAAGAGTCATAACCACTAAAAACAGAAAATAGCGATGAAACAAATTGTAAAAACCTTTCTTCTTATGGCAATCATAGCCATACTGCCTACACTATCGGAGGCACAAACAGATTACAAACAGTGGACGGAACTTGCCGAACAGGGATACATAACCAAAGAGGAGGCTGCCACAGCTATTGAAAAACTGGAGTTGGAGAGGATGGAAAACACCCGCTTGGCTATGGAGCAGAACCACGAAAAGGATATGCGACAGGCAGCAATTATACACAGCGAGGAAATCTGCCGGGCAATAATACCCATTGTGGCAACCATAGCCATAGTAGGCGGTATTGTATTGGTTTCTATGTTTGCCTTCCGCAACCAACGACGCAAAAACGAGCAAGAGAAGGATATGCTTAACAAGCTCATAGACAAGGGTGTTTTCACACAGGGAGAAGCGGTGAACCTCGAACTTTTCAATGCACAAAAAAGCGTTACCACGGGCAAGAATTTCATTACCGATGCAACTATTGCAGGTATAGGATTTGGTTTTATCAACGTAGGCAACGCGTGGGCCGATATAATATTAGCCTTTGCAAATATACTCTTTTGGGTGGGTATTTTGCGTCTCACCGTGCGCACAGCCATAGCCATTGCAAAATTCGTAAAAGATAAAAAAGTTAATAAAAAGGTTGAAAACGGTTCCACGGAAAGCGCCGTTGCACCGGCCCCGGCTGCGGAAGAAACGAATAAATAAAGAGCCGATGCAATGAAAAATTCAGAAGACATTCTGTGGGTAACAAGGGTGCTTCTATGGAACGACGAACGCGCATTCAGGCGTTTGATGGAGAAATATCTACCCCAAGTGCGTAGATATTTCCTCGTGCAGACGATGGGAAACCAAGCCACGAGCGACGACCTAACACAAGAGACCTTCATAAAGGCGTGGCAAGGGATTGGAGGATTCCGCGGGCTATCCTCGTTCAGCACCTGGCTATACCGCATAGCGTTCAACACATTTATGAACCATACACGCAGTGCTGCCTGCCAAACCACACCCATAGACGATGAACGCACCGCATACGAAATAGCCGACGAAGGCCCACCACCCCGCTGGCAGGAAGAGGCATTGCAAAATGCCATTTGCCTGCTCAACGAAAAGGAGCGACACTGCATAACGCTTTTCTACCTTGAGGAGATGAGCATAAAAGAGATACAGAAAATAACAGGCTACCCTGCCGGCAGCATAAAGGCTTATCTGTCGCGCGGGCGCAACAACCTCGAAAAGATTCTAAAAAGCGATGAAAGAGAGAGATAAACAACTTGCCGACGCACTTAAAAAGGCATTCCCCGCACAGCCCGAAAGGGAAAAACTGCTGCTGGTACAAATAGAGAGGCGGCTGCCTGCACGCAAAAGCAGGCTTGCCATGCTGCCACTCTTGCTCAACTGCATAGCTATTATAGGTTGTGTCTCTCTGCTTTTGATAACCAATTGGAGTGAAACTGCCCACTATATTGCATACATTACAACAGAATACCTTAACGAAGGTATCTCATTAAACAGTTTAGATTACAATATACTGATACTGCCACTGCTTGCAATAACAATAATATGGCTGCTCTACAACACCATAGAGGAGTATCGCAACAACCGCAATATGGATATTTTGGAACGAGCGTTGAAACAGAGATAGTAAAGAGAGGGGAGCCACCATTTTTTACTTACGAAATTATTCGCTATTTTTGCAGTGCCTTTTAATAAAATAGGGCACTGCAAAAATTTTAATAACCGAATAAGATACAAAAATATGGCTTTGAAAGCAGGAATTGTGGGCTTGCCCAACGTAGGAAAATCGACACTTTTCAACTGCCTCTCCAGCGCCAAGGCGCAGGCAGCAAACTTCCCCTTCTGCACCATCGATGCACAGATGGGACAGATTACAGTACCCGACGAGCGACTGAACAAACTCGCCGAGATTGTTCACCCCGGGCGCATAGTACCCGCAACGTGCGACATTGTGGATATTGCCGGCCTTGTTAAGGGTGCAAGCAAGGGCGAGGGCTTGGGTAACCAATTCCTTGGAAACATACGCGAGACCGATGCCATAATACACGTTCTCCGCTGTTTCGACAACGATAACATTGTACACGTCGATGGCTCGGTGAACCCCGTGCGCGACAAGGAGATTATAGACATTGAATTGCAGCTGAAGGACCTTGAAACCATTGAAAACCGCATAAAGCGTGTGGAGAAACAGGCACGCGTGGGAGGCGACAAACAGGCAAAACTGGAATATGATGTACTTATGCAGTACAAAGATGCCCTGGAAGCGGGAAAATCGGCCCGTACGGTGGTTTTTGAGACCGAGGACGAGCAGAACGTTGCAAAGAATCTTTTCCTCCTCACATCGAAGCCTGTACTCTATGTGTGCAACGTCGATGACACATCTGCTGCAAATGGCAACAAATATGTAGATGCTGTGCGCGAGGCCATTAAAGAGGAGAATGCCGAGCTGCTTATTATTTCGGCACAGACCGAAGCCGACATTGCCGAGCTCGAAAGCTACGAGGAGAAGCAGATGTTCCTTGAGGATATGGGGCTCACCGAATCGGGCTGCGACCGCCTTATAAAGGCAATTTACACACTTTTGAACCTGCAAACCTTTATCACCGCAGGCGAAATGGAGGTGAAGGCGTGGACCTTCCGCAAGGGGTGGAAAGCACCGCAGTGCGCCGGTGTCATACACACTGATTTTGAGAAGGGCTTCATACGCGCCGAGGTTATAAAATATGACGATTACATAAACTACGGCTCCGAGGCTGCCGTGAAAGAGGCAGGCAAAATGGGTGTAGAGGGAAAAGAGTATGTGGTGCAGGACGGCGACATTATGCACTTCCGCTTTAATGTATAAAAAACAATGAGCACACTACCCTGCCACATAATTTGGGACCCCGCAACAGGGCCATTTTCCATTGGTAATTTCGAGGTGCGTTACTACTCGCTCTGTTGGGTGATAGGGCTTGCATTGGGCTACTTCATAATGCAACATCTATACAAAAAACAGAAGGTGAGCGAGCAGCTTTTTGAACCGCTCTTTATGTACTGCTTTGTGGGAATATTGCTTGGTGCAAGACTTGGGCACTGCCTTTTCTATGAGCCCGATTACTATTTGAGCCACATTTGGGAGATGCTGCTGCCCATAAAAACAACAGCCGACGGGTGGCGCTTCATAGGTTACCAGGGGCTTGCAAGCCACGGAGGAACACTTGGCCTTATGCTTGCGCTCTTTTTATACAGCCGCAAAACCAAGTTGTCGTTTATGTGGATACTCGACAATATAGCCATAACCACCCCCATAGTTGCAGCCTTCATACGCTTGGGTAACTTTATGAATTCCGAGATTTTGGGCCGCACCACCGACAGCCCGCTTGGGATAATATTTGCACAAGTGGATAATATACCACGCCACCCTGCACAGCTGTACGAAGCTATTGCATATTTGCTTATATTCATCGGCGGCTGGTTCATCTACAAAAAATTTCCGAAACGTGTGGGCACGGGATTCTATTTTGGCTACTGCCTTGCCACCATATTCACTTTCCGCTTCTTTGTGGAGTTCATAAAGGAGGTGCAGGTTGATTTTGAGCAGGGAATGACACTCGATATGGGACAATGGCTCAGTATTCCGTTTATGATTATAGGAATCTATTATATGATTACATCAATAAAAAAAGCAGCGTAGGCTGCTTTTTTTATTGATGTAAGGTTGTATACCTAACAAACCGTTTTCGTGGCCTCCAAGCGCTCTTTTTCGCTCAATGAGGCAAGCCGTTTGACCTCGTCGATAGATAGGTGCAGGGCATCAGCTACGCGGGTGCCATACTCCACGTCGGCAAGGTAGCAATGGGCCGCGTGGCGGTATTTTATATTATCGGTAACAGGCATAATGTCGGCAGCGGTATTGCTTATGAGCAAGCGGCGCTTATCCTCGGTCATAAGGCGGTAGAGGTCGCCTGCCTGATAGAAACAGTTATCCTCACGCTCCTCGTAGGGGTTGTAGCGCATAGCCTCCCCATTCACAGGCGAGTATGAATGCACAGTATCTTTCACCTGCCACTCCCCTATGCTGTTGGGCGAATAACCCTTTGTGGCACCACTGTTTTCATCTACGCGCATAAGACCATCGCGGTGATAGCTGTGGAAGGGGCAACGCGGGCGGTTCACCGGTATCTGGTCGTGATTTACACCCAAGCGGTAACGCTGCGCATCGCCGTATGAAAATAGCCTTCCTTGCAACATTTTATCGGGCGACAGCCCTATGCCGGGCACTATGTGGGCAGGATTGAACGCTGCCTGCTCTATCTGTGCAAAGTAATTTTCGGGGTTCTTGTTCAGCTCCAATATACCCACCTCTATAAGTGGAAATTGCTTGTGGCTCCACACCTTGGTGAGGTCGAATGGGTTCTCCTTGTAGCTGCGTGCCTGCTCCTCTGTCATTATCTGCACACATAGTTTCCAACGCGGGTAATCGCCACGCTCAATGGCATCGAAGAGGTCGCGCCCGTGGCTCTCACGGTCTTTGGCTATAATGTCGGCAGCCTCATCGTTACTGAGGTTTTTTATACCCTGCTGTGTGATGAAATGGAATTTCACCCACACCCTCTCGCCCTTGCCGTTTATGAGGCTGAAGGTGTGCGAACCAAAGCCGTGCATATGGCGGT
Organism: Bacteroidaceae bacterium; assembly: GCA_017536765.1. Taxonomy (GTDB): domain Bacteria; phylum Bacteroidota; class Bacteroidia; order Bacteroidales; family Bacteroidaceae; genus HGM04593. Next base: position 625 of record JAFXGV010000081.1, on the reverse strand, counting down.
ACGATGCAGGGATACCCCTGTCGGACATTACTATTGTCACCTGATGCAGCGCCTCGGGCAACATAGTCCAAAAGTCCCAATTACTCTGCGGTGAACGCAAATTGGTGCGCGGGTCGCGCTTTATGGCGTGGTTAAGGTCGGGGAACTGCAGGGGGTCGCGCAAGAAGAATACAGGGGTGTTGTTACCCACAAGGTCCCAGTTGCCCTCATCGGTGTAGAATTTAACTGCAAAGCCGCGGATATCACGCTCTGCATCGGCTGCTCCACGCTCGCCTGCTACAGTGGAGAAACGCACAAAGACATCAGTTACTTTGCCTATTTTTGAAAACAACGATGCACAGCTGTAGTGGGTGATGTCGTTGGTGACGGTGAAACATCCAAAGGCCCCACTACCCTTTGCGTGCATACGACGCTCGGGAATGACCTCACGGTCGAAATGAGCCAGTTTTTCAAGCAGCCAGTTATCCTCTACCAGCAACGGCCCGCGCTCGCCGGCAGTAAGCGAATTGGTGTTGTCAGTGACCGGAGCACCGACCTCATTTGTCAGGAATTTCTTGTCCATAAGAAAAGGGTGTTAAGTATTCAAATGAATTCTCAACACCCTTGTAATACAATTTGTTCAAGG
>JAFXGV010000080.1 GCA_017536765.1 Bacteroidaceae bacterium | reverse complement strand
GTCACCCACGTTTGTAGGGAGGTTGGATAAAAAGAGCTATTTTTAGGCTTGCGAAGCCCGAAAAAACGCAGTTTACTAAGCGTAAATGAGTATTTTTCGGGCAAGCGTAACAACAAAAGAGCCTTTTTAGTCAGCCTCTTTGAGTACTATTATATACTTTATAATTTACTTTTTCAAACCAAGCTCGGCCGACAGCTGCTGTGCACGCTCCAGAGCCAGGTGAATATCGGAACAGATGTTATCCTTGCCCACCATAGCGGCAATACCCGACTTTTGCAGTTTTTCGGCAACATTGTCGTGCACACCCGATAGGATAACCGTGCGCTTCTCCTTCAACGACGAATTTACAAAAATCTCGAGGTTGTGAAGACCTGTTGCATCGATGAATGTAACCTTACGCATACGTATGACACGTATGGGCGATGCATCGCTCTCGCGGGTGAGTTCGTCGAACTTGGTGGCAATACCAAAGAAGAAGGGGCCCTCTATCTCAAACACATCAACACCTGCGGGGATTCTGAGCACCTCGTCGTGCTCACCGTCGTGATGCACCTCCAGTTCATTGGTGAACACCGAAATGGTGGTGCTGTCCATAACACGCTTCATAAATATCACAACAGCCATTACAAGGCCCACCTCAATTGCAAATGTAAGGTCGAAGAAGACTGTGAGCAACAGCGTCACAAACAACACGCTTGTACCCGACATTGTAGCCTTGCACATAGAAACAATTGTGCGCCAGCCGCTCATATTATAGGAAACCATCACAAGCACACCGGCAAGGCAAGGCATAGGAATTTTGCCCACAATACCACCTAAGAACATAAGCACAAGCAGCAGAACCAATGTGTGTACAACACCCGCAACGGGAGTTTTACCGCCATTGTTTATGTTGGCCATAGTACGTGCTATGGCACCGGTTGCGGGAATTCCACCAAAGAAAGGCACCACAATATTGGCAATACCCTGTCCTATGAGCTCGGTGTTCGAATTGTGGCGGTCGCCAATGACACCATCGGCCACCATAGCCGACAGCAACGACTCTATAGCGCCAAGCATTGCAATGGTGAATGCCACAGGCGCCAATGCCTGAATGGTGGCAAAGAAGGAACCATCCTCGAAATTAAGCACAGGCAGTGTAAAGGCAGGAAGGCCCGAAGGCAGCTCGTAAAGGTCGCCAATTGTCTTGATAGATGTCACGCCGGCATACTCCTTAAGCAACCAAGCCGCTATGGTCATCACAATGATTGCAAGCAACGAACCGGGCACCTTGCGCGAGAATTTGGGAGTAACGGCAATGAGCGCCACACTCAAAATACCCATACCGGCGCTCCACCAATCTATGTTGCCAATGTTTCTGAAGTAGCACATCCACTTATCCACAAAGTTGGCAGGCACATCCTCAATACCAAGACCAAGCAGGTCGTTTATCTGGGTTGAGAATATTGTAACGGCAATACCGCCGGTGAAACCTATGATTATGGGATAGGGCATAAACTTTATTATGCCGCCCAAACGGCACAATCCCATAACAACCAATATGATACCGGCCATAATAGTGGCAATGGCAAGACCACCCAGGCCAAACTGCTGCACCACGCCATACACAATGATGATGAACGCACCGGTGGGGCCGCCAATCTGCACCTTTGAACCACCGAATATGGAAATGAGCGCACCTGCAATGATGGCAGTTACCAAGCCCTCGGTGGGGCCCACTCCACTTGCAATACCAAAGGCAATGGCCAACGGAATGGCCACAACACCCACAATGATACCGGCCATAACATCGGCCGTAAATTTCTCACGCGAGTAACTCTTCATCGCCTCGAAAAATTTGGGATGAAAATCGACAAAATTCTTTGCTTTCATACTCTTAATAAATCATTTATAAATGAATTGCATAATACCCCGCAAAGCAGGAACAAAATTACCAAAAACGGTTTAACCATCATTATGGTATGGTAATTTATTTTAAGAAAATATCAAGCTACAAAAATAATAGAGGCCTGTGCCTCTATTATTTTTGTATGGAACAAGGTTAATCCTTGTTTACATTTACGGTAAATGTCTGATAAGGGAAGTTCAAGCCACGCTTGGGGAAGGTCTCGTAAACAGCCTTGTTCATATCGAAATAGATCCCCCAGTAGTTTTCCTGTGTAGCCCACACGCGAACAACAATATCTATTGAACTTGCGCTGAGGCCCTTGAGTGCAATGAAAGGCTCGGCAGGCTTGTTGAGGATGCGGCTGTCGGCAGCAATAAGCTCCTCGAGCACAGCCTTTGCCTTCTCGTAATCGTCGCCGTAAGAGATAGAGAAAGTGAAATCTACACGACGCAACGACTCGCGCGAATAGTTGTTTATGATACCTGTTGAGAGAGGGCCGTTGGGCACAAGGATACTCTTGTTATCGCCTGTCTGAATAAGGGTATTGAAGATTTGAATCTCCTTCACGGTACCGGTCTGGCCCTGCGCCTCAATGAAGTCGCCCACCTTGAAGGGACGGAACAACAGGATGATGACACCGCCTGCAAAGTTCTGCAAAGTACCGCTCAAAGCCATACCTACGGCAACACCGGCCGATGCAAAAAGAGCTATAAACGACGATGTGTCGATACCCAGAATGCTTATTATAATAACCAACAGAATGATGAGCGCAACCACATCTATAAAGCTAAGAAGGAATGTGCGCACAGTGAGATTGGTGTTTCTCTTCTCCATCAACAGTCTGACGATAGAGATAAGACGGCGTGTGAGCCAGCGGCCTATGAGCCATATAACGGCAACCTTCAAAATCTTCCAGCCGAGTGAAAGGGCAAATGTAACAATAATGTTAGTAACCTCGGCAACAGTGAGGCCCGATACTGCAGCAATGGCCTCGTCCATCTTGGCAACAGCACTTATGGAATCGCTTGCAGCGGTGGCTGTGGCCATAATAAAATCAAAAATCATAGTAATATCTTATAAAATTTATACGTTCAAAATCTGCTTTGCGGCATTCTTTGTATCTACCTTGGTAATCACACGCTCAATCTTTCCTGTGCCATCTATAACGAATGTGGTGCGTATTATACCCATATACTCGCGCCCGGCCATCTTTTTAGGGCCCCAGGCACCGAAAGCCTCAATGGTACGTTTTTCAGTGTCGGCAACAAGCGGGAAGTTCAGTTGCTGTTTCTCCTTGAAACGGGTGTGCGATGCAGCGCTGTCGGCGCTGATACCCACCACCGCATAGCCTGCGGCAAGCAGGTCGCTCATACCATCGCGCAATGAGCAAGCCTCGGCAGTGCAGCCGGGGGTATTGTCCTTGGGATAGAAATACACAACAAGACGACGGCCTGCGTAATCGCTCACACGCACCTCGTTCCCCTGCTCATCCACTCCCAACAAATCGGGAGCCATATCACCTATCTGTAACATCATTACAATTATTTATAATATACAATCTTTGCACACGCCGCAAAAGCGTGTGCAAAGATACAACATTTTTGGCAAATACAAAAGTTATGCACCCTCCATTGTGGTAATCTCCTCCATTGTGAGAGGCACAAATTCCTTATGATGCTTGCCATAAAGGATGAAGCCGTTGCCACGTGGGCGCATTGCCACATCGCCTTGCGCAATAAGCTCCTCAACAATATCGGGCAGGCCCACGTAAGACTCCACATTCAATGCCGACTTGCCGCTGATTCGCTGCATACTAAACGCAGTGGCCACCTCCACGGGATACACGCTGCCATAGCGCTCTATGAAGCGTGCCACATTGTGCACAGTGGGAGCAAACTCCTCGGCACCGCTTAAAGCCATCTTGCCGTATGTTATGTGCGAAATGTTCTGCATTATGGTGTCGAACGACGTGAAACCACGCAACATCACCTCGGTTCCCTTATACTCAATCAGATATGTAGGGAAGGTGTGCACATCGTAACGCTTGCAAAGCGCCTTGTCCTCCTCAAAGAGGCGATGTACCTCGCGGCTATCCATCAGCTCCTTGAAACGTGCAGGCTCGTACCCCTCAACGGCAGCAAGGTCGGCAATCACATCCACATCGCAAGTGAGCGCGGAATCAACAGCAGTGGCCTCTTGCAAGCGGCGCAAAAAGCGCTTGGCGCAGGGAGTGTTATCACCCGTTTTGCCTTTGTAAACGGTAGCTGCAATATACGCGATATTCTGCTGGGCTGTAGAGCGATGCTCCTCGCTGAAGAGGCGCAATCCCTTATCGCCCACAGGCATACCGTGCACGGCCGAAGCCTCAACCCACACCTTATGCATATTTCTGTTGGATAGTGCAATATCGCCACCTATGCCCAACCTGCGGTTGCTGAATGTGGCAATGTCCTCTATCATACAACCCATCACATAACGAAACTCCACTTTATCGCCCAAACGATACTCCAACGCCCTTATCACAGGGGTGCTACCCCAGCACCAGGTGTATACAGGGTCGGCAAAAACGGTAATCTTTAAATTCTTCATTGTTCTTTTTTATTTTAGAACAATAGGAAGCGCAAAAAGGTTGAGCATACACAAACATAAAAGAGGCTGACTAAAAAGTATTTTTTAGCAGCCTCTTTTTGCAGGGAGATGAATAAAAAGATGTAGTTTAAGGCTTGCGCAGCCTGAAAAACCGCAGTTTACTAAGCGTAAATGAGGATTTTGAAGGCAAGCGTAACG
>JAFXGV010000079.1 GCA_017536765.1 Bacteroidaceae bacterium | reverse complement strand
GCCGAGTGCAGCCGAGGTTGGATATAATCAATTGAACGCCCCGTGTGCCGGAACCTTTTGTTTCTTTTCAGTTATGAAAAGAAAGGATAAAAAGAATTAAACAAAGAAAGGCTCACGGGGCACCGAGGAGTTTATAGCAAGACAAATCATCCATAGAATACTACACCGGTATAACAGGCGCAACATAATTTATTAGGGCGCACACAAAACCTCCTCAGTCTTGTGGCTTCGCCACAATCCGGCTCCTCCTAATGAGGAGCAGTTTAATGCCCCTACAGCAAGCGACCACCCGATGAAAGAACGTATGAGAATTGTCTTAAACAAAGAAAAGCTCACGGGCCACCGAGGATTTTAGAGCAAGTCCCCAACTTATGCAGATGAGCAGTTCTATGGTTTCGGTTCCGCCGCGTTGAATGTATAACCATTAAAAAGGGTGCCCACGGGGCACCCTTTTTAATGGTTATACATTACTTGTAAAATGTCATATCGAACGTATGTGAGATATCTCAAAACAAACTGTACATAGATTCTTCGGCCTTATGGCCATCAGAATGACATTTCAGCACTTTGTTACTCAAAACAGCTCTTGCGGAATAAGCTGCTTGGCCTGCATAAAGTCTTCAACCGTGTCCAACTCCACCGAGAAGAGGTCAGTCACATCCATCACGGCAAATGTGTGTCCCTGCGGTATGAGGCGCTCAAACGCCTTCTCGTAGAACACATTGTCGGCCTTCTCACCCTCAATCATCGTTTGCAACTCCTTGAAGAGGGCGGTGGTGTAGCTGCCCGACATTCTCTCAATGCCAATGGACTCGCCAATGGCATCGGGGATGGAACATACCTTGCTTATCTCCTTCACCATTCCCTGCTCATCCACAATCACCTTAATCTCCTCCTCGCCCAACGGGTGGTTGTTGAGCGCGAGAATATCCTTCTGCGGCGATGCCAGCAGGCGTGTTACTATCTGTGGCGAGAAGAGTATGTCGCTGTCGAGCAGCAGCACATCCTCGCCATCGGCCACAGGGCGTGTGAGCCACAGCGAGTATATGTTGTTGGTGCTGTCGTAAACATCGTTGTGTATGAATGTGATGTTCACGCCTGCATAGTTCTTCTGCAAGAACTCCTCTATCTGCTCCTTCAGGTAACCGGTGACAATGACAAACTCCTCTATGCCGTTCTCTATTAGCGCATCGAAGGTGCGCTGCAGCAGGCAGCGCTCGCCTATCTTAAGCAGGCATTTGGGGGTGTTGTCGGTGAGGGGGCGCAGGCGCGAAGCAATGCCGGCTGCAAGTATTATCGCTTTCATTGCTGTGCAATTCTTTTTATTGTATCTATCACAATTCTGTTCTGCTGGGGCAAGCCAAGTGTTATGCGCATATGCTCGTTGATGTCGGGCTCGTTCATAAACTTAACCTTGTAGTTCTGCGCGGCAAATGCCTCCTCCAACGCCTTCTTCAGTGCAATGGGGTACTTTATGAGTATGAAGTTGGCAACCGACTCATATACGATGAAGCCGGGCAGGCAGCCAATCTCCTCCTCGTAGGCCTTGCGGCTCTCGTTCATCATTCTTGCAACCTCGCGGTAGTGGCTTTCGCTCTTTAGCGCGGCAATGGCAACATCTTCCGACAGTCTGTTGTATCCCAGGTACTTGTTGCTGTACTTGATGAAGCGAATCAGTGCCTTGCTTATGAAACCGAATCCCATACGCAAGCCGGGCAGGCCGTAGAATTTAGACAATGTGCGCGAGATTATGAGGTTGTCATATTGGTTTATGAGGCGTTTGATGTATGAGGTGTCCTCGGTTACAAACGAAGCGTATGCCTCGTCAACCAGTACCACGGTGTCGCCTGCGGCAATCAACAGTTCCTCAAGCTCGGCGGGTGTGAGGCCGTTGCCTGTGGGGTTGTTGGGCGATGCTAATAGCAGCATCTTGGGCTTCTCCTCCTTAATCATCTCCTTTATGCGGGCCATATCATATTTGTATGTGTTGCCCTCCTCGTAAAGGGGATATTGTATTGTGCAGCCATCCACCTCGTCGGCAATGGATTTGTAGTACCACCAAGAGAATTTGGGGATAAGAATCTTCTTGTTGCCATCGGCAAGTGTGAGGAAATAGTGAACAGCCTGTTTCAAAATATCCTCGCCGCCATAGCCAAGCAGCACCTGCGACTCGTCGATGTCGTACAGCTCCGAGAGGAATACCGAGAAGATGCTCTTCTTGCCCTCGTCATAGATACGTGTGTAGAAGCACAATTTGTTTACATCAAAATTCTTCAAAGCCTCCTTCACACCTTCCGAGGGAGGGTAGTTGAACTCGTTTCTGTCGAGAAAAATCTGTTTCTGTTCCATAGTCAATTATTTTATATTATTACTTTTCAAAGGTATGCGGCCCCTTGCAGGGGCTTGTGTGTTGTGGTGTGCCACACTCTGTTTTTGCTTGCTTGGCTCTGTTTATTTCTTCTTGAAAATCTTGCCCCCAAGGCGCTTGAACAGCGATTTCTTGTAGTCGCGCTGCACGCTTTCCAACACTTCGGTATAGCTGTGCTCTGTATCGAAGATTACTGTTCCGTGGAAACTTGGAGCCTTAATAGGTGTCATATAATTGGGGCCGAAATGTGTGCGCAAGAATGCATCGTAGTCGCGTGGTGCCGGTACTTTTGTGTTTTCAAAAGGTAACCACACGGTTTCGTCGAATATACTTTTATCCCATACCACCTTGTCGCCAAGGAATGTTAGTTCTGCCACCTTTGTATGCGGCATCTTGCCCAATGCGCGCATTGCCTCTTCGGCTTTGCTGTAAATGGTTGTCCAACCATATTTGCGCACCATATATTTGGCTTTTAACTTACGGAAAATGAGTGATAAGCGCCCCGACATTAGCAGGTTGCAGTTTTTGCTTTTAAGAAAACGGGTTGTTTTTCTCATACATTTGCAACTTGCGCGTACCATTTCTTTATCCTCGGGCACGGCATCGAGTGGGAAAATGTCTATGAAGATTCCTTGGTTGAAGGGTTCAAAGCAATCCGAGGGGCGTATGGCGGCCGTGTCGCTGCGGCGGAATTGGGCGTGGCTGCGATGATAATCGATGTCGCTATATGCTGTTTGCAGAAAGTAAGGAGCCTCCAACCCTTCGTTGCCTATCCGGCACATACGGTCGTAATCCTCGCGCGGCATAGCAAGGTCTATGTCGTCGTCCCAGGGGATGAATCCTTTGTGTCGTACGGCTCCAAGCAGTGTACCTCCATCGGCCCAACAACGCAGGTTGTGCAACTTGCAATAATCAAGGAATTTTTCGAGCAGGTCGAGCTCTACAGCCCACACTCTTTTCATAGCAGCCGCTACAAGGTAACCATCTCTTACCTCGTCTTGTGTGTTGAAATCCATATAGCAATAGTGGTTTTATTTTGTAACAATAGATTATTTGCGAAGCAAATTCCGACCATTTACACAAAGGTATTTATTTTTTTTGACACCAACGCAATATGGGAACAAAAAACTGTGATTTTGAGCCTATTGCTTGGTTGCTATTGCTTGGTTGTTTGCTTGGCATACTCTCTATAGGGTGTCTCCAGGTCGAGATAATGAAAATTGTGTTGTCGCTGTTTGTCGTGCGGGGGTATCACCATATAATCGCCATATTTCTGTTGCAGATAGTGGTGCGGGTGCTCCACCCCCATAACCGTGGCGTTTTCAAATTGTATGGGTGTGGGGGTGCCCAATATGCTCTTTTCCATTACTCCTTTGAGGCCGTCGTCGTGGTCCACAACATATTTGCTCTTGTCGTAGTCGTTGCTTTTCATCATAGAGCGCATTTTTTGTTGCACCTCCTCTATGGTGAAGAATTTGCGGCACAGCAGGGGTATCCACGACGAGGGACCGTGCCCGTGCCTGTATGGATCGCGGTAGATGAAGTAGAGAACCTTTTTGTAGAACTGGTATTTTATGAAGTGCCAGCGGCGGGCTATCTTGTTATGAGGCACACCATCGAGCGGGAACACATCTATGTATATTCCGCCTAAGTATTTCATATGCATTCGCTCTATGAGCGTGGTTTCGGCATCCTGTATCTTGGCAAACGGCAACGGGTAGTTTGCATCGTTTTCGGTGCAGATGAGTTCGTATTGCTTGGGCAGCCATTCGTTGCAGTGGGCTATGAGTTTGTCGTAGTCGCTGCGGGGCATTGCAATGTCCAAGTCATCGTCCCAGGGTATGAATCCCTTGTGTCGCACGGCTCCAAGTAATGTGCCGGCTATTATGTAATATCGCAGATTGTGTTCTTTGCACACTTTATCTACCGCCAACAGCGTTTCGAGTATTCTGTCGTGCACCTTTTTTATGTCGTAATCGGCCATATTGCTATGTTTTTTATTTGTCTTGCTCTCTGAATTTGATTTCCAGCATTTTTGATATTGCCACTGTTTGGTATATTGCTGCAAGTTTTGCTTCCACAAGGCCACGCTTGCCTATTAAAAAACCGCCGCGCAAGATGTATGCGCGAAAGAATGCCCACATCGGTCGCCAAAATAGTGCAAATATGCCATAGTTTCTTGTCGCCTTTTTCTGAATCTCATTGTCGGTGTATTCGTTCATTTTTGCTATGCGTTGCTTCACGCTCTCGTCGGCAAGGTGTTGCAGGTAATATTTGTGTGGCAGGTGTTTTATTACACCATCTATAATAGGGCGTGCGTGAATGCGTGGCGGCCACGTAACTCTTTTGTGCCTGAAAAAGCGTAGCTGGTAGTCGTTGCTCCAGCCAATGCAGTATTTGCCCAAGAATTTGTTTCTTCTTGAAATGTAAAAGGCGTCGGGGCAATCGGGCTCTTTTATGCGTGCTTCAAGATACTCCTTCAGGCCGGGGATAACAAGTTCGTCGGCATCTATAAGCAACACCCACTCGTTAGATGCCGAGTGTATGGCAAACTCCCTTGCGGGTTCTACAAAGTTGTAGTTTTTCTTTTCAAATGTAACTATGTGGCAATTGTATCTGCGTGCAATATCCAGCGTACTGTCGGTGCTCTCCATATCGCAGATGACAATCTCGTCAAAATCCTTTACACTGTCCAGCACTTCGGCCAAGTGTGCCTGTGCATTGTATGTGTTTATTACAATAGATATAGGCATATTGTTTTATTATAATATTTCCAAAAATAGTTGGTTATGTAGATGCTTCTTTACTTGCTTTGCGCTCTGTGGGCAATTACTTTTTTATAACATTCTATGGTCTCTTGGGCCATCTGTTGCATTGTGAACTTTTGTGCCCATTTGTAGCCTTCGTCTATCATTTTGGCTCGTCGTTCGGGCATCATAGCTTGCTTTATTGCCTCGGCCATACCTTTTTCGTCGTCTTTATCAACGTAGAGTGAGTACTTGCCGCCGGCCTCCTCCAAGCAGGAACCTTTTGCAGCCACCACGGGCACTCTTGAATAGAGGGCTTCGAGAATGGGTATGCCAAACCCTTCGTAAACCGATGGGTATGCAAATACCGTGGCGCTTTGGTAGATAGCGGGTAGGTCGGCCGATGAGGCTTTGTGTATTATGTGCAGGCGGTTTTCTACGCCGCTCTGTTTTGCCACAGCTTTAAGTTCCTCGACGTATGGTGTCCATTTGCCAATGAGCACAAGGTGCAGGTTTGTGGGCAGTTGTGCAAGTGCTTTCACGGCGAGCATTGTGTTTTTTCTCTTTTCGATGCTGCCTACCGATAGTATAAACTCTTGTGGCAGGTTGTGACGTTTGCACACCTCCTGCTTTTGGGCATCGTCGGCTGTTTGGGCAAAGATTGTACTGCAACCTTGGTATATTACACTTATCTTTTCTGCGGGAATATTGTAGAATTCAATGATATCTCGCTTGGTGCACTCGCTCACTGCTATTATGTGGTCGGCGTTTTGGCAGGCTTTGCGGAATTTATAGTTATATATGAGGCGGTCGATGAGGCGGTAGCAGTAGGGTAGGCGTAGGAATATGAGGTCGTGCACAGTGACGATGCTTGGAATGCCGGCCTTCTTTATGTTAAGCGGAAGCTCGTTGCTCAATCCGTGAAACAATTCCACCCCGTCGTTTCTCAGGTTGGCGGGTACTCCCCATATGCGCCATAGCGAATTCAGCTTTTTCCATATCGACTTTTTGGGGTAGTGGAGCGACAAACATTCCTTGAATTCCTGTTGCAGGGGTTCCAAACGCTCGTTTTTGCGCTCTTTGGGGGCGTATAGCATATATTTGTTATTGCCCGCGTATTTGCACAGTGCCTCTACCACATAGCGGCTGTAATTCCCCAATCCTGTGAAATTTTGTACTGCGCGTTTTCCGTCGAATCCTATTTTCATCCTGTAAAATTCTTGGCTGTTAATGGTTGTTACTATTGGCTGAATTACTCCTCTATTCCTAAATATTTGCAGGCGCTCTTCAGCCCCTCTTTGAAGTAGTGCCCTTGTTCCAAGCGCTTGCTCATTGCTTTTGCCGCCGTTTTCATTGCTGCAAACTCTTTGTCGTCAATCAAGGCGAGCCTTTCGCTTATCTGCTCTAATGAATCTACCACAAGGCCCACATTCTCTTCCTTTACAAAGGGCGCCATAGCCGCCTTGCTCCACACTATAACCGGTATGCCGGCTCGCAGGTAGAACGATGTTTTGTGTGGGTTGTTTATCTTCAAATATTCGCCCCAGTCGCCATTGCACTCATTGAGTGAATCGCCGTCCCACACAAGCCCAAAGTCGGCCTTCACCGTTGAAATGAAGTGGTCCGATTGTATAAAGCCTTTATTGTATATGCGGGGGCATTTGTTGGCTGCATCGTCGAAACCATTTCCATAGATGTTCAGGTCGTATGTGGTTACACAATCTTCTAATTTATACAGGAAACCACTGCGCCAACTGCCAAGGCTGCCTGCATATACCACCTGCCACGGTGTGTGGGGTTTATCGTCGGCCGTGGAGTTGTTTTGCGATAGATAGTCGAATATTTGCAGACAGTGTATGCCTCCCTTGAAGCCGTGTTTCAGTAGGTAGTCGCGCATGGTAGGGTTGTGTACTATGAGGAAATCGGTGAGCGATAGTCTGCGGTTTTCCTGTTCGGGTGTTAGTTTCTTGCGGCGGAAGGCGCCGAGGTCGTGAATTATTGTCACCACTTTGGCTCCCTTTATGTGTGCAAATCGGCAAGCTATCTTGTAGAATTTCTTCATTGGGTATTGCAGTATTAGAATATCGTTCTTCTTCAAGCAGAACAAGATATTGCACACTGCAAATAGCCTGGTGAGGAAACGTGCCACAGGGCCGCTGCCCAGATTGTGGCGTGTGAGATTAGTGCACCCCTCTTTGCGACAAATACTGTCTATGTCCCATTTGGCCTTGTTTACAGAGGCCGATTCAATATGATATTTCATTTTCTTAGTATGTGGTGTTTAATGAATCGTGTGAATTTTTTGCGCCTCACCCAGTTGCGGTCGTGGCGTATCTTTACTTTAATGGCTTTGTCGATATCGCTTTGTGTCCATTTGCGTGCGACGGCGTAGCAGTTCAGTACATATTTGAACATTTCGTTGAACTCGCTGTAAAGGGTGAGGTTTTCCATACATTCGGCCTTTGGTACCGCCCCTTTATAAAAATTCATTCGGTTTATATCTATAAGTTCAAATGTGTAGCCGTCGGTGCTCTTTTCATAATTTACATTGGTGGAGTTGAGGTCGCGGTGCAGAATGCCTGCATCGTGCAACGATGCTACAAGTTGTGCGTATGCGGTTGCCAGTTCGCGGTTAAACGGTTCCTTTTCTGTCAGTTCGGTACAAATGGGCTCCTTGGCTGTATAAGCGCAGATGTAATATACCTGTGTGATGAGGCCGTGCTCCTTCACCTCTATGTATGCAGCCTCGTGAGGTGTTTCAAAACCGCGACGGCGCAGCTCCCTTGCGTTCTCAAACGAGCGTTGTGCCTTGTTTGGCTTGAAAAATGTATATACAATGCTCTTGAACCAATCGTGACGCTTGTATTTCTTTACCACAAGGGTGTGCCCCTCGCAAGGTTCCAGCTGCACAATCTTGTTGCGCCCGTTGTAGAGCACTTTGCAATTGTTGCCATCGGTTATTGCCGGTGCCTTCTCAATGAGCCCGCGCAACGCTTCATACTCGGGTGCTATAACTATTTTCATAATAAAAGACTCATTTCGTAGTGCAATTTCGCGTTCTAACGCAAAGATATAATTATTTTCCCACAACCTGCTTTTTTTACATCATTTTGTTTCTCAATGTCTGAATATACTTGTGCAAGGTGCGTTTGGGGTGAAAGTCGCCTATGGATTTGGTATAGAATAAAAAAGCCAACCTACCACACGATGGGTAAGCCGGCTCTTATATTACAGAGGTACTATGTACCTATAGCTTGATTTTTATTGTGTTACCATTAACGCACACAAGGTAAACGCCATTGTTAAGGAAAATCTCCTCGTCTGTGTAGTTCTCTATCTTTTTTACAAGCATACCATCGAGGGTATAAATGTCAACCTTTGCACCCTCTGCATCAGATAGAGATATTCCATTGTCTGTCACTTCTATTGCAACACTGCTTGCGTTTACATCGTTTATTCCTGTGGCATCAAATTCCTGTATGTTCTGGAAATTTTTCCAAGTATCGGCATTCCGGTATGTTTCTATTGCGCCGGTGGGAACATAGAGCGTAATATCGGCATATTGACTCTTTGTGAAGTTATCGTCTCCAATAGAAGCTGGTGTTTCGCCTAATAGATATATGCTTGCAAGGCCTGTGCAGTCTTTGAATGCGCAGTTTCCAATGCTTGTAACACTATTGCCAATGGTAACGCTTGTAAGATCGCGGCAATAAAAGAACGCACTGCCTCCAATGCTTGTTACGCTATTTGGTATAGTAATGTTTGTGAGGGCATTGCAACCAGAGAAAGCGCCACTTTCTATGCTTGTTATGCTATTAGGGATTTCTATGCTTGTGAGACTACTGCAATACTGGAACGCATAATCTCCAATGCTTGTTACGCTGTTTGGTATTGTAATGCTTGTAAGCCCACTGCAACCTTTGAACGCTTCATCTTCAATGCTTGTCACACAGTCGGGGATTATGATGCTTTCAATGTTCTTACAGTATGCGAAAGCGATGTCTCCAATGGCATAATTTCCCTCTTTGTATTTATATGGCAGTGTTAATGATTTATCATTTCCTATATATATGCATAACCGGTATTCTCCATTTTTAATACCAAATATAAAATCTCCTTCAACAACACCTTGTGGAACCGTTCTTACCCAATCGGCATAAGTTGAAACGTTACCATAACCAATAATGCCCGGCATTAATGGTAAGTCAGAACAGTTTATTACAGTCTTTAACTCGGTACACCCCTCGAACGCCGAAGTTTCTATATCTGTAATGCTGTTAGGTATAAGTATGCTTTTTAAACTTGTGCAATTACGGAACAAATAAGCATTAATCTTCTTAAAACTATCAGGAACTATTAGATCTGTTACAAGTGAGCCGTTCAAATATAGTTTTTTTGCATAATATAAAGGATTGGAGTAATCATTCTGGAAATCTATCTTTAGCCAAGCAGACAGATTGCTAATGTTTACAGATGTAAGTTTGGTACATCCAAGAAATGCGCTTTTTTTTATTTTTGCGACATTAGCACTAATTGTTACACTTGTTATATTGCTACAATTTTGAAATGTTTCGGCTTCGATGGTTGTAACCTTGTCGGGAATAGTTATGCTTGTAAGGAGGTTACAATTGTTGAAAGCACCTTCACCGATGTACGTAACACTATTGGGAATTGTAACACTACTGAGTATTGAACTGCAGCTATTAAAAGCACAGTCGGCAATACCTAATGTGCCATCTTTGATATTTACCGAAATACTGGCAGTGCTGGATTTGTAGCCATAAAAGACCTTACCTGCATATATGGCACCATTTGGTTGATTGTTGTACCAGGTAGTTCCCAAAAAAGCATCTCCTCCAATAATGATAAGACTATTTGGAAATGTTATGCTTTTCAAATTCTTATTATTCATAAATGCCCCTTCGGCAATACCTATCGTACCTTCTTTTACAGTGATACTTGTGTTTGCCTGCATTGTTCCCTTGTATCCATAAAGTACTTTGCCGATGTAAACAACACCTGCAGACTTATTGTTAAACCACGCTGTTTGATGAAAGGCGCCTACGCCTATCCGGACTATATTTTCCGATACAGTAATCTTACTTAGATTACTACAGCCACAAAATGCACACATTCCAATGTCCGTAATGCTTTGGGGCATAACAACGCTATAAATGTACTTGTTGCCGTCGAATGCCTCGTTTTCAATACCGGTAACAGTATATGTCTTTGAGTCGTATGTAACATACTTGGGGATTACTATGTTTCCTTGATAACTGTTCAATGGAGATGGTGCTACATCAACAGTCAGATACGATGTTGAGGTAATGCTGTAATAAATCCCATCAACTTCAAAATCGTATGCATTTGCCGTTACGCAGCATAGCAGCAGCGCTACTGCTACAAGCAATTGTTTAATTATTTTCATAAGTCTAATTAAATTTGTTCTTTCGCCATTATTATATGTAACCCCTCGCAAGAACCTTGCGAGGGGTATGTGGATGTTGTACTCGAAGCGGGACTTGAACCCGCACGGCGTTTAAATGCCAAAGGATTTTAAGTCCTTCGTGTCTACCGATTCCACCATTCGAGCAACCTTGAATATGTTTTGCCTCTTTTTTTGAAAGGCTGTGCAAAGATAATGGCTTTTGCCAATAAATCAAAGCAATGGGGCGTTTTATTTTGCCTGTCAGTTGGCTATTACTATGTATGGTGGCAGCCCTTCCATCACACGATAGCGCCATAGAGGGCGTGTATCGCCCTCTATGGGGATGCCGCCGCTGTTGAGGTCGTATTTGCTGCCGCATTTCGTGCAGTGTGCGTGGCCCACGGGTTGTGTGACGGTGAGCTTGCGGCTCCTGAGGTCGCATTTGGGGCAGGCCAGGTCGAATGCCCATTTGTTGCCGTCGAATGCCGACGGGGTGCCTATGATGAGCCCTCCAAGCCCATAGTGGAACGTGCCTTGCTGCAGCTGTATGGCTGTGAGGCGTTCGGTCTTTTCCACCTCCTCGCGCCCTTCGTAGTAGCGCACTTTGTAGTCGGTGCCTCCACTGCGGGTTATTGTTATGTATTGCCCATAGCCTTGTACTATGTTGTATGGGTATATCGTTGCATCGCAGCTGAAGAAGACGGGGTAGCCCGAATTGCTGCTCTCGTCGCTGCAGGCGGCAAGGGTGAGCAGGGTGGCGATAATGAGAATGCTCCTTTTCATCGTGTTTTTTTTTGTGTATGTACAATTAAAAAACGCAACCACACTGCATTTATTATGCTGCGCGGTTGCGTTTAACTGTTTTTATCATCAGAGGGTAAGCAGTGCCTTCTCGGCCTCTTTTGCCTTTTCAAAGTTCATTGAACCGTATATGTTCTCCATAATGGCTGTTATCTGCTCGTTGCACAGGTTGCCTATGCTGCCTTCGTGCGTGTGGTTTATCTTCTTGTTGGGGGTGAATGTGCCGGCCTCAATGTCGAGCCCCACCTTCTTGTATGCATCGCGGAAGGGCATCCCTTCGGCTGCAAGGCGGTTCACCTCCTCCACGCTGAACATTGCATCGTAGCGGCTGTCCTCCAGAATGCTCTCGTTTACCTCTATGCGCTTTATTATGTAGGTTGCCATTGCTATGCAATCCTTTATATCGGCGAATGCGGGCAAGAATACCTCCTTTATTATCTGCAGGTCGCGGAAGTAGCCGCTGGGCAGGTTGTTCATTATCAATGTAATATCCATAGGTAATGCTTGCAGGCGGTTGCACTTGGCGCGCAGCAGCTCAAACACATCGGGGTTCTTCTTGTGTGGCATTATGCTGCTGCCTGTGGTGCACTCGGCAGGCAGTTTTACGAAACCGAAATTCTGCGAGTTGAACATACAGGCATCGAATGCCATCTTGGCAAGTGTGCCGGCTACGGTTGCAAGGGCGTATGCTACGTTTCTTTCGCACTTGCCGCGCCCCATCTGTGCATATACCACGTTGTAGTTCATTGAGTCGAACCCAAGCAGTTCGGTGGTCATTGTGCGGTTGAGCGGGAACGACGAGCCATAGCCTGCTGCCGAACCAAGCGGGTTGCGGTTGCACATCTTGTAGGCTGCCTGCAGAAAGAGCATATCGTCGGCAAGGCTCTCGGCGTATGCGCCGAACCATAGTCCGAACGACGATGGCATTGCCACTTGCAGGTGGGTGTAGCCGGGCATAAGCACATCCTTGTGCCTGTTGCTCTGCTCAATGAGTGCATCGAATAGTTCTTTTACACCCTCGCACACATCCTGTAATTCTTTGCGGGTGAACAGCTTGAGATCGAGCAGAACCTGGTCGTTGCGCGAGCGCCCGCTGTGTATCTTCTTGCCGATGTCGCCCAGCATGCGTGTGAGTGTAAGCTCTATTTGTGAGTGTATATCTTCTACGCCGTCTTCAATTATGTACGTGCCGACCATAATAGCAGAGTATATACCCCACAATCCTTGTCTTATACGTTCTCGTTCTTCACTTGTGAGCAATCCGATGCTTTCGAGCATCTTGCAGTGGGCAAGTGTGCCCAGCACATCGTAGCGGGCAAGAAAGTGGTCGAGCTCGCGGTCCTTGCCCACGGTGAAGCGCTCAATCTCGGGGTTTACATCTGTATTCTTTTCCCAAAGTTTTTTTGCCATAGTCCTCTCTTTAGTATGCTATTAGTGCGAGAGCGTCGGCAATCTTCTCCAGGCCCTCTTTCAATGGTTTTTCAATCATTGCACGGAGCATAAAGTTTATTTCGGCCTTTGCCACCACGCGCATTTTGGAAGCCTGTTCGCCGTCGGGGATTATCTGTATCCAGAAGTTGGCGGGCATAGGCGAGCCTTCGGTCTCGAACTTTATGCATTTGGGTGCTTCGCGCTCCACCACCTTAAGGGTGATTTTGCCCACGGGGGGCACATCCACGGTAACGCGGTCGCGGTCGTATGTGAGCTCCTTTACTTTGTCCTGCGGCACACGGTCCTTTATGCTCTCGAGGTTGTTGAGGTCCTCTAATTTGCTATATACCCTCTCCTGTGGGTAGGGTATGTTCTTTACACTGCTTTCGTATTGGCTCATAGCGGCTTATTTTAGGTCGTATCTCCACTCCGAGGGGTTGGCACGCCACTCCTTCAATGTGGGCATAACCTCCTCTGTTATGTAACCGGTCTCTTTGGCGGCCTCAAGCACTGCCTCGTAGTTGGTGAGGGTGATGAGCTTTACGCCTGCATTGGCAAATGCCTCCTGTGCAACGCCGAAGCCGTATGTGAACGATGCCACCATACCCACAACCTCAACACCTGCCGCGCGCAATGCGTCAACAGCCTTGAGGCTGCTGAGGCCTGTAGATACAAGGTCCTCTATCACAACTACCTTTGCGCCGGGCTGTATGTCGCCTTCAATCTGGTTGCCAAGGCCGTGGTCTTTGGCTTTGGGGCGCACATATACAAAAGGCTTGCCAAGCTCCTCGGCTACGAGGGCACCCTGTGCTATGGCTCCTGTGGCAACGCCTGCAACGGTGTCGGCCTCGGGGAACTCCTGGAGTATGAGGTTGGCAAGGCCTAATTTTACGCGTGTGCGCAGTTCGGGGAACGAGAGTGTCTTGCGGTTGTCGCAGTAGAAGGGCGATTTCCAGCCCGATGCCCAGGTGAAAGGCTCTGTGGGTTGCAATTTTACGGCTTTGATTTTGAGCAGCTCTGCTGCAAGGATAAGTTCTGATTTTGTTGCCATAATCGTATAGTATTAAAAGTTTATAAATCGTTTTTTATTTGGTTTATCTTTGCGAAGATAGTAAAAAGTAAATTAAGCGGGCACTTTTTTGTTATTTTGTTTGGGTGTAGCCCTCTTTTTTGAGCAATTCAATAATTTTCTCCTTGAACTCGCCTTGCACGAGGATCTCGCCATCCTTCACGCTGCCGCCGCTGCCGCATTTGGTTTTCAGCAGCTTGCCCAGCTCTTTTATGTCGTCGTCGCTGCCAATGAAATTCTTTATTATGGTTACCGTTTTGCCGCCGCGGTGGTTCTTCTCTATGCTCACCCGCAGTTTCTGCTGTTGCTTGGGCAAGGTGCAAATTTCCTCCTTTTCATCGGTGGAATATTGGAAATCGGGGTTGGTGGAATATACTATGTTGAGTCTCTCCTTCCAGTCGTTCTTTTTCATAGTGTCGTTGGGTTTTTAGTGGGTTGTCCTTCTCTTTACTACTGCGAAGATACTATAATTTTGAACATTTTATATATAATTTTTTTATGTGCTCGTAAAATAACGCTATTTTTGCTACGTTATAATTTATACACGCGTGAGAAACACATTATGCCCGCAATAAATAACATAGAAAAAGTTCCCGAACCTACATTGCGCCGCTTGCCGTGGTATTTGTCGGTGTGCCGCCTGCTTAAATCGCGTGGCGAGCAGTATGTCTCATCCACCCGCTTGTCCAAGGAGACCAACATAGTGGCTTCGCAGATAGCCAAGGACCTCTCCTGTGTGAACATCATAGGCCGCACCCGTGTGGGGTACGACATTGACAACCTGTTGCAGGTGCTCGAGGATTTCCTGGGTTTCACCCGTATGCACAAGGCATTCTTGTTTGGCGTGGGCCGCCTGGGCACGGCGCTGCTCAACGACTCAGGTCTCAAACAGTTCGGCCTGGAGGTGGTGGCGGCGTTCGATGTGAACCAGCGCGTTGTGGGGCATAACATATCGGGCATTCCCGTGTATCATATAAGCGAGCTCGAAAAGCAGATGCGCCGCCACAATGCAAAAATAGGGGTGCTCACCGTGCCCATCGACAGCGCACAGGAGGTTGCCGACAAAATGGTGGTGTGGGGCGTGAAGGCTATATGGAATTTCACCCCCCTGCGCATAAGGGTGCCCGAAAACATCGTGGTGCAGAACACATCGCTCTATGCTCACCTGTCACTTATGTTTAACCGCCTCGAGGGCCTTGCCGCCGTCGATGATAAATAAAGTTTTTGTAAAATGAAGATAATTGCTGTTGGGAAAAACTACCCTTGCCACGCATATGAGTTCGACGGAACCACAGAGAAGCCGCAGTTCCCTATGATTTTTATGAAGCCCGACTCGGCCATCCTCAAGAACGGCAAGCATTTCTATATGCCCGATTTTCTTGGCCGCATAGATTACGAGGCCGAGGTGGTGGTGCGCATAAACCAGCTTGGCAAGAGTATCCCTGCCCGTTTTGCCCATCGCTACTACGATGCCATAACCGTGGGCATCGATTTCACGGCCCGCGATATGCAGCGCGCCTTCATTGAGGCGGGTGCTCCCTGGGAACTGTCCAAGGGCTTCGATGGCGCGGCGGTGCTTGGCGAGTTCCGCCCCATAGAGCAGTTCGATATAAAGGATACAGATTTTTCGCTCACGATAGACGACGAAACAGTGCAGAGCGCCAATACATCGCAGATGCTCTTTTCGGTTGACGAGGTTATAGCCTATGTGAGCCGTTTCTGCACGCTTAAAACAGGTGATTTGATATTTACGGGAACCCCCGCCGGTGTGGGCGAGGCGCGCATAGGTACCCATTTGAAGGGCTATCTTGGCGGTGACAAGGTTCTCGATTTCCATATAAGATAGACTATGAGTATGAGAAATTCCATTATTGCAGCCCTGCTGCTCCTTCCCGCTATGTTGTGGGCGCAGTTTACCGATGTCCTTTGGGGCACGGCGCAGGGCGATACCATACTGCCTGTATGCACCCACGTACAGCAGCTGCCTGCCGATTACGAGGGCTACAGATATACAGCGCATATAGAATACCCCGAATTCTGCCCAATGACGGCTGCCGATGTGGCCCGTTACCGCCTGGCAGGGCGCGAGGAGCAGTTCTGCGCGTGGCCTGTGATAGATACGCGCGTGACCATAGCCGCCAAGGAACCGCAGCTTGATGTGTCGTTTGTGCCGGTGGTGTATGTCGATGGCAGGTTTATGCGCATAAACTCATACAAGCTGGTTGTTGAAAGGGCGGCCGCAAGCCGCCCTGCAAAGGCCGCCACCCGCTCGGCTGCAGAGCGTTATGCCGCAAATTCGGTTCTTGCCGAGGGGCGCTGGGTGAAGATAAGGGTATCCACCTCGGGCGTGCACCAGATAACCGCTGCCGACCTCTCCAAAATGGGATTCAAGAACCCTGCGAAGGTTCGTCTTTATGGCTATGGCGGCAACCAGCTGCCCGAAACGAACTTGCACACGCTCATAGACGACCTGTGCGAGATACCGCTGTGGCGCGAGGGTAACCGCCTGCTCTTTTATGCCAACGGCCCCGTGTCGTGGAGCTATTCCGCGGGGCGTTATGTGCATAGGCAAAATGTCTATTCAAACTATGGCTGTTATTTCCTCACCGAGGGCGACGAGGAGCCTATGGCATTCCCCGTGGCCGACGAGGCTGTGAGTTTTACATCGACATATACATCGTTCCCCTATTATACACTTTATGAGAATGATGCTTTGTCTATGTGCAATTATGGTCGCGTGCTGCTCGACAGCTATAACTTTGCGCAGGGGCGCGTAAAAAGCTACACCTTCGATACCAAGGGTATAACAGGGGATAATATGGTGTTAGATATCGCCTTTGGCAGCAGTGCCGAGGCTGCGAGCAGTGTGACAATGGAGGTAGCGGGTACGCGCGTGGGTTCGTTGAGCGTGCCTCAAAAGTCCTCTACCGACCTTGGCCGCATTTCGAGCGGGCGCTACAATGTGACGGCATTGAATGAAAAAACCGTTGTAAGGCTCACACATAACGTGTCCAATGCGGCACTGACGGGCTATCTCGACTATTTGCGTTTGAATTATCAGCGGAATTTGCAGCTGCAGCAGCCGCAGATGAATTTTCGCGGTGCAAGCTCGTCGGCTGCCAATGCAAAATATGTGATAGGCGGCGCCGACAACACGGTGCGCGTGTGGCGTGTTACATCGCAAGACGATATATGTGAAATAAAGGGAACGCTGCAGGGCAGCGAATATTCGGTTATAGCTCCCGCCATCTTCAGCGAGGAGTATGTGGTGTTGCGCACGGGCGAAACATTCCCGTCGGTGCAGATTGCCGGTGTGGTTGCCAATCAGAATCTTCACGCTTTGCAGCAGACCGATATGGTTATTATAGTGCCATCCAACGGTGCCTATCTGCAGCCTGCCGAGCGCCTTGCACAGGCACATCGCACAATGGATGGCATATCGGTTGCGGTGGTCACCGCCGAGCAGGTGTATAACGAATTCTCGTCGGGCACGCCCGATGCCACAGCCTACCGCCGCCTTATGAAGATGCTCTACGACCGCGCCTCGTCGGCTGTGGATGCTCCCAAATATCTGTTGCTCTTTGGCGACGGTATGGTAGATAACAGGGCTGTGACTACAAAAGGCCACAACCCCGACGACTATCTGCTGTGCTACGAATCGGAAAACTCGGTGAGTGCCATATATTCCTATGTGCTCGAGGACTATTACGGCTACCTTGACGATGACGAGGGTGCAAGCCACACGCGCGACAAAGTGGATATAGGCGTGGGCCGCTTCCCCGTGAAGAGTCTTATGGAGGCCAATGCCGTGGTCGATAAAACCATTGCCTATATGAATAACGGCGAGGCGGGTGCCTGGCAAAATGTGATAGCTCTGCTGGGCGACGATGGCGACAAGGATATCCCCAACCAGCATATGAAGGATGCCGAGGGCGTGGCTCGTGTGGTGGGCGAGAACTATCCCGCATATATACTCGACCGCATCTATTGGGATAATTACGAGCCGGTGGCCAACTCCACGGGCAACAGCTACCCTTTGGTGACCGAGGCCATACGCAACCGCCTCGACGAGGGCGCGCTTGTGGTGAACTATTCGGGCCACGGCAGTGCCAACCTGCTGTCGCACGAAATGGTGTGGTTCGCATCGGATATGCAGGCACTTACATCGCCCCGCCTTCCCTTCTGGGTGACAGCCTCTTGCGATATAGGCCCCTTTGATATGGGCGACGGCTCGCTCTCCGAGGCTGCCATCCTAAACCCCAACGGCGGCGCAGTGGGCCTCTTCACCACCACGCGCACCGTGTTACAGGTGTACAATGCCATTATAAACCGTGCGTTTATGGAGGTGTTGCTCTCGCCCGTGCATAACGGCCTGCCGCAGGCTGTGGGCGATGCCGTGCGCAGGGCCAAAAACAATGTAATTACGGCGGGAGCTTCCGATGCCACCGATTTTAGCGAGAATAAACTGCAGTTTGTATTGCTTGGCGACCCTGCATTACGCCTCAAACTGCCGCAGTATAGTTTTGTGATAGAAAAGTTCAATGGTGTCGATGCGGCAACGGCAACCAACGTGTCGGCCGGAAGCAAACTCACGGTAGAGGGCTACGTGGCACAGCCCGACGGCTCCCCGGCCACCGATTTTACAGGCCTGCTCACATCGCAGCTCTACGACAGTGCCGAGGAGGTTACCACCCGCGACAACACAGGGCTTGGTGCCTACAGCTACACCGCCTATGAGAAAAATCTGTTCGTTGGCAGCGACTCGGTGAAGAATGGCCGTTTCAACATAACAATGCCGGTTCCTATGGATATGAGTTATAGCGGCGAACAGGGGTTGTTGAGCCTTTTTGCGGTAGATAACACAAAGAGTGCCATAGCACAGGGCAGTTTCGACAATTTCCTCATTGCAGGCACGGCGCCATCGCTTGAGAACGATGGCAAGGGGCCCGAAATAAAACTCTTTATAAGCGGAGAGGCAACAACCGATGGGGTGGAGGTGAATGCCACACCATATATTTATGCCGAACTCTTCGATGAAAACGGAATAAACACCGTGGGCACGGGCGTGGGCCACGATATTATGCTCATAGTGGACAACGACATAGAACATACATATAACCTGAATGACGTGTACAATCCCGTGGTGGGCGATTACACACGCGGCACGGTGGGCATCACGCTTGGTAGTCTGTCGGCCGGCGAGCACACTGCGGTGCTGCGTGCCTGGGATTTGTATAACAACTCCTCGGTTGCGGAATTCTCGTTTGTGGTGGTGCCCGGCCTTGCTCCGCACATTGCCAGCCTGGAGCTGAACCCCTCGCCCGCCCGTTTCGGGCAGTTGTCAACCTTTGTGCTTGCCCATAACTTCCCGGGCAGCACGCTCGATGTAACCATAGAGGTGTTCAATATGCTGGGGCAAACGGTGTGGAAGAACAGCGAAACGGCCCACTGCGCAGGCAATGTATATACATATGACTGGGATGTGACAGCTTCGAGCGGTGCCGCAATGCCCACAGGTGTATATCTATGCCGCGCCTCAATATCGTCGGGCGGTGGCAGCGTGGTGACAAAATCGGGAAAATTCATTGTGATAAACAATAAATAGATGAAAATGCAGTTTTAATAAGGAGTAAATGTTGTAAAAAATAAAATATGGCAAAAAATAGAATTTTTTCAATACTGTTGCTTGCAGTGCTTCTACTGCCGGCCTATGCTCAAAAAGAGCAGTTTAACCCTGTATATACGGGTGTGACCTCTCTCTCTATTGCCCCCGATGCTCGTGCAGGTGCTATGGGTGACGTGGGTGTGGCCACCGATCCCGATGTATTTTCGCAATATTGGAACCCCGCGAAATATCCTTTTAATATTGCGCGTGCGGGTGTGGCTATGTCCTATACACCCTGGCTTCGCCAGCTGGTAAGTGACATCGACCTCATAAACCTTGCCGGCTTCTACCGCATAGGCGACTATTCGGCAGTGAGCGCCTCGCTCACATATTTTTCGCTGGGCGAGGTTACAATGCTCAGCAACGATATGACAATAAAGCCGTATGAAATGGCGGTGGATGTGGCCTACTCGCGTATGCTGTCGGAAAAACTGTCGGCAGCCATTGCCTTGCGTGCAATATATTCCGACCTGCAGTACTCTATGGACGAGGATGTGGAGCCGGGTAAGGCATTTGCGGCAGATATGGCGCTGTACTACAATAACTACATTATTCTGGGCGACCGCGAGTGTATGCTGGGCCTTGGTATGAACATATCAAATATTGGTACAAAGATATCATACGACGGTGGTGCCACCAACGAGTTCATCCCCACCAATCTGCGTTTGGGTGCATCGTTGCTCTATCCCATAGACGAGTACAATACAATATCGTTCAGCGTGGATATAAACAAACTGCTCGTGCCCACACGCCCCACATATGCGCAGTTCCTCGAGGAGAACGGATACGCTGCCGATGAGCAGGGCCTGCAGTCGGAATATGCTTCGTGGCTCGATGCCGAGGGCTATAACGATATCTCTTCAATATCGGGTATCTTCAAGTCCTTCAACGATGCCCCCGGCGGTATGAGCGAGGAGTTGAAGGAAATTTATGGCGGTATAGGTGTGGAGTATTGCTACAACCAACAGTTCTCGCTGCGTGGCGGTTATCACTACGAGAACGAGTTTAAGGGAAACAGAAAGTACTACACCTTGGGTGCGGGCTTCAGAATGAGCGTCTTCTCACTGGATGCGGCCTACCTTATATCGGCTGCGCAGAGCAACCCCTTGGACCAGACACTTCGTTTCTCCCTCTCATTTGATATGGACGGCTTGCGTGACCTCTTCCGTCGTTATTGATAACAGTAAATAGTAAAAGATATGATACGTGTAGGTTTTGGTATTGATGTTCACCGTTTTGTCGAGGGGCGCCCGCTTTGGATTGGCGGCGTGCAGGTTCCTTATGAGTATGGCCTCGACGGCCACTCCGATGCCGATGTACTCATACACGCAGTATGTGATGCGCTGTTAGGTGCAGCCAATTTGCGCGACATAGGCTTCCAATTCCCCGATACATCCGATGAATTCCTTAACATCGACAGTAAAATCCTCCTGCGCCGTACAGGCGAGCTGCTTGCCGCAAAGGGGTATAGAATAGGCAATATTGATGCCACGGTGGCAGCACAAGCCCCCAAGCTCAATCCTCACATCCCTGCTATGCAGCAGACGATGGCGGCGGTGCTTGGCATAGATGCCGATATGCTCTCAATCAAGGCCACTACAACCGAAAAACTTGGCTTCGAGGGGCGCAAAGAGGGCATCACGGCCTATGCAACCGTGCTCATAGAAAAATAATCACGAGGGCAATGAGGGGTGTTCTCTACAGGCTTATGTTATCGGCAGCATTCGTGCTGCTGATTTCGTCTTGTGCCACCTTGTCGGGCAACGGGGTGGGGCGCATAAAGCATTATACGATAGAGAGCGACAGGTTGCCTGCCTCGTTCGACGGTTTTACGGCGGTCTTCCTTTCCGACCTTCACTTCCCAAGTAAATTCACTCCCAAACGCTTGCAAAAGGTGGCGGCCTGTTTGTCGCATTTAGCGCCCGATGCCATCTTTATGGGTGGCGATTATGTGCCGTCGCCTCAATATGCACAGGAGTTGTTTTCCTCCTTTTCATCGGTAGAAACGGCCTGTGGGAGATATGCTGTGCTTGGCAATCACGACTATCGCCTGCGCGATACCATAGCCGTTGCTATGGAGCGCAGCGGTGTGCGCCTGCTTGCCGATGAGGTTGTCTATCTGCAACGTGGCGGCGACAGCATAGCCGTGGTGGGCGTGTATAATCCTTTCAAGCCATCGACTGCCGTGCAGAAGCTTGCTGTGGGGGTGCAGGGTGGCTGCTTCACAATAATTCTCTCTCACACGCCCGATTTTGCACAGGATACCCGCGTGCCTTGCGACCTTGTTCTTGCGGGCCACACGCACGGCGGCCAGGTGAGCCTGTTGGGGTTGTATACCCCTGTGAAAAATACAAAATATGGAACCCGCTTTCTGCGCGGGCTCAACAGCACCACCGATGGCGTGCCTGTGATAACCACCAACGGGGTGGGTACGTCGCGGCGCAAGCTGCGCTTTTGCGTGCCCAGCGAAATTGTGGTGATAACATTCAAAAGGATGTGTGCGGATAAATAATATTTTCTTATCTTCGTACCCGAATATCATAGCAGAATGGAACCGCAACTATCCGATACCGACAAACTTTATATGCGCCGCTGCCTGCAACTTGCCCGTTGCGGGGCCGGTAGCACCTCGCCCAACCCTATGGTAGGTGCGGTGATTGTGTGCGACGGCCGCATAATAGGCGAGGGGTACCATATACGCGCAGGCGAGCCTCACGCCGAGGTGAACGCCGTGGCATCGGTAAAGGAGTGCGACAAGGCGTTGCTTGTGCGTTCCACCATATATGTGAGCCTTGAACCCTGTTCGCATTACGGGAAAACGCCCCCTTGTGCCGACCTCATAATCTCTTGCGGAATACCACGCGTGGTGATAGGTGTTACCGATGCCAATTCCCAGGTGAATGGCGGCGGCATTGCACGCTTGCGTGCTGCGGGTGTCGATGTGGTGGTGGGAGTTTTGCGTGACGAGGCTTTTGAATTGAATAGAAATTTCTTTACATATCATCAGCTGGGCCGCCCCTGTGTCACCCTCAAATGGGCCGAGAGTGCCGACGGCTTCATAGATGTCTTGCGAGAGGATGCCTCACAGCCTGCGTCCCGCATATCGACGGCCTTGTCGCAGGTAGCAGTACATCGCCTGCGTGCGCAAAACGATGCCATATTGGTGGGAACACGTACTGCGCTGCTCGATAACCCCTCGCTTAATGTGCGCCATTGGGCAGGGCGCTCACCTCTGCGTTTGGTAATCGACAAGGTGGGTTCGTTGCCCGCTTCGCTCCGTCTGTTCGACGGTTCGTTGCCTACGGTGGTTTACACGGCCTGTGCGGTGCAGGGTAAGTTTGGTAAAAATGTTGAACAGGTGCTGCTCGATTTCTCTACCGATATTCTGCCACAGATTCTCGCCCACCTGCATTCGCGCAAAGTGAGTTCGCTGTTGGTAGAGGGTGGTGCGCAGCTGCTGCAAAGTTTCATCGATGCCTCGCTGTGGGATTTCATAAGGGTTGAACGCAACCCCTCGCTCCTTTTGGGCAGCGGTGTGGTCGCACCGCACATCTCCTCGCAGGTGAATGCCTGTGAAATTTCCGATTTTGGCACGCATATTGTGCTAATTACCCCTAAAAAAGCCATTTAAGTTATAAAATAATATAAATAACGCGCGAAAAAGCGTGTAAACCAAAAAATGTTGCTAATTTTGTAGATTGAATGTTTATAACAAATTTCTATGAAAAAGAGCATCGCAATATATTTTGCATTTTTCTCGCTGCTGTTCACCGGGGTTTCGTGTTCATCCGACGATGACGGTATAACTGTTACCGGCACACCCTATGCATTTATATCTTCGTTTGCAATAGACAATATTCTGTCGCCTTTCCACGATGTAACGGTGGAGGGCAAGGATACCATTGTGCAAAAACTTGTGTCGGGCGACGAGTTCAAGTTTGTTGTTGACCAAAAGGCAAAGGAAATCTATAACATAGACTCGCTCACATATGGTACGAGGGTGGATAAGGTGGCAACCTTTCTATCATATACCGGTGTACCCCAATACTACGATGTGGAGGCGGGCGATTATGTCTATTACTATTCGGTAGATTCTTTGGATTTCACCTCGCCGTTGAGCGTGCGTGTGAAATCGACAGATGGAACATATGAAAGCTATTACACGATAAAGATAAACGTGCACCAAGTGGACCCCGATTTGCTCGTGTGGGAGTCGTTCCCGGCCGATGAGGCTGTTGCGGCATTGACACCCCGCCGCCTTGTGGAGCGCGACGGTGTGCTCTATCTCTTCTGCACCGATGGCTCGGGCGCTGCGTTCGTGGCGGTTTCTCCGGCACAGGGAACACCCTCCTGGGTGCTCTCTCCCATTGATGTGGCTGCGGCCGATGTGTCGCAGGTGCAACTGTTCGGCGGCGCCTTCTATATGGTTGCCGATGGTGCGCTCTATTCATCGGCCGACGGTGCCGCGTGGTCGGTGGCTGCCGATGGCACGGGCCTTGTGGCGTTGCTTGCTGTGTGCGACAACGGAACAAAAATGTGGGCTGCCGATGGCGAAAACATTCTCGTAACCACTGATGGTGTTTCGTTCTCTGCCGTTGAGCCTCTGCCTGCCGGTTTCCCCCTCTATGGTTGCAGCAGTGCATCGTACCCCCTTGTTACAAACGACAAGATATTCCGCAGTGTAATTGTCGGTTATGCCGATGAGGCTATGAGCGGCGATGTGAAGGTGTGGAGCAAGCTGTCCACCGAAAACAACTGGTGCGCCTACGAACAGGCCAACAGCGAATATCGTTGCCCGCCTATGGCCGGCCTGCAGGTGATGCGTTACGACAACGCCTTCTTTGCGTTGGGCGGTGCAGCCGCTGTAGGTGACAAGACCATAGCGCCTTTTGCCTCTTTCTATGTGTCGAAGGACAACGGCATAGCGTGGCGCCTGTGCAAAGATTATGCTTTGCAGTTGCCCGCTTCGCTCAAAGGCAACGCGGCGCCTTTTGCTTCGGCGGTAACTGCCGACAACTATATGTGGATAATAACCCCCGATGCCGCTTGGCGTGGCAGAATAAACCGTTTGGGCTTCTAAAATGGGTTCACTATGAAAAACGCCTTCTCCAATAAACTGCTGCTGCTTTGCATTGCGCTGCTGTGCGCGGTGTCTGTAGTTCGTGCCGATGACCTTGAGTATCGCTACGAGGTGGGTGGCTTTTTGGGTGGCAGCAGCTATTATGGCGATGCCAACTACAACAGTTTCTTGAAGAATACAAACATTATGGGCGGTTTTATATGGCGATATAATATTAACCCCCGTATGGCGGTGAAAACAAACCTTGCGATGGCAAAAATATCGGGCAGCACAGCCGATGCCGAGAACCGTTTCCCCGGTGGCGATGTGGAGTTCAGCCGCACTATATACGACTTAGGAGCGCAGTTCGAGTGCAACTTTTTTGCCTACGGCAGCGGTGCATCGTATAAAGGAACCCGCCGCCTGGTGCCATACATATTTGCCGGCCTTGGAATGACATACGCCCCCGAGCCTGCAAAGAATACCTTTGCTATGAATATACCGGTAGGTGCCGGCATAAAATATAAGTTCGCACCACGTTGGAACGTGGGCTGCGAGTTGTCGTTCCGCTTTACAACAAGCGACGACCTCGATGTAACAAACACCACCGCTCCCATTTTGAGCGATCCTTATGGCATAAAGAGCAGCGGTTTCAAGAACAAGGACAGCTACTCCTTTTTGTCGATATTTGTAACCTACGATATCTCACCCAAATATCGCAGATGTAATAATTGATAAAACAAAAAAATATAAAGATATGAACTACTCTCGGCAGGTAAACAAAGAGAATGTGCCACAGCATATTGCAATAATAATGGATGGTAACGGCCGTTGGGCCCAGTTGCGTGGTCTCGACCGCTCGCAAGGTCATCAGGCAGGTGCTGCCACGGTGCACAAGTTGGTGGAGAATGCGATAAACATAGGGGTTAAATACCTCACCCTTTATACATTCTCCACCGAGAATTGGAAACGTCCGCAAGCCGAGGTGGCAGCTCTTATGGCACTGCTTTTCGAGTCTATCGAGGAGGAGCTTTTTGTGAAGAACAACGTGGCTTTCCGCATAATAGGCGATATGAGCAAGCTGCCGCAGAACGTGCGCGAGCGCTTAGAGGCTTGTGTGGCACGCACCGCAGGCAACGACCGTATGACACTTGTGCTCGCCCTCAGCTACTCGGCAAAATGGGAAATAACCGAGGCTGTTCGTTCAATTGCCTCCCGTGCTAAGAGTGGCGAAATTGCCGTTGAGGATATTGACGACGAACTCATATCGTCGTCGCTCACAACCTCCTTTATGCCCGATCCCGATTTGCTCATACGCACCGGCAAGGAGCAGCGCCTGAGCAATTTCCTCCTGTGGCAGTGTGCCTACTCGGAATTCTATTTCACCGAGGTGCTATGGCCCGATTTTGACAACGAGGAGCTCTGCAAGGCTGTGTGTGAGTATCAGAAACGCCAGCGCCGTTACGGCCTCACAGGCGAGCAGGTAACAAAATGATAAATAAATAAAGACGATGAGATATTTTCCGTTGCTGAAAACAACCCTTTCTTTTCTGTTGCTGCTTGTGGTTACACAGGCAGTAGCCCAGCATACCATAGTAAAACCCACAATACTATATACCGGTAATCCCCGCACATACACCATAGGCGGCATAAATTTGTCGGGCGTGGATAATTACGAGCCCTATGTGATTATAGGAATATCGGGCCTGTCGGTGGGCGATGTGATAGATGTTCCCGGCGATGCTATAACCACCGCTGTGAAAAATTACTGGAATCACGGTCTTTTTGCCGATGTGAGCATAGAGGCCGACAGTGTGGTGGGTGATAAAATATATCTTGGCATAAAGTTGAAACAGCGCCCCCGTATTTCAAACATCAATTACAATGGTGTGAAGAAGGGCGAGCGTGAAGACCTCGAACTTAAACTGCCGTTGCGCAAGGGTAACCAAATTACCCCCAACATAGTTGACCGTGCAAAGAAAATAGTGAAGCAGTACTTCGAGGACAAAGGCTATAACAATGCCGATGTGAACATAGTACAACGCCCCGATGTTACAGCCGATAACCAGATGATTGTGGATGTGAATGTCGATAAGAACGAGAAGATAAAGGTACACCGCATATATATAAACGGAGTAGAGGAGGTTCCCTTGAAAAAGATAAAATATGCGATGAAGATGCGCGAGAAAACCCGCTTGAGCACATTCAAGAATACCTTCTTGCGTTCCAAAAAGTTTACCCCCGAAAAGTACAAGGAGGACAAGGAGAATATCCTCTCGCGCTATGCCGAGCTTGGTTATCGCGATGCTCGCATACTATCCGACAGCGTTGTACCCTACAACGAAAAGCGTGTAGATATCCACCTTAATGTGGAGGAGGGCAAGCGCTACTATCTGCGCAGTGTAAAGTGGGTGGGCAACAGCGTCTTCTCAACAGCCTACCTCGATTACCTGCTGCACCTGAAGCCCGGCGATGTGTATAACCAGACCGAGCTCGACAAGCGCCTCTTCACCGATACCGATGCCGTGAAGAACGAATACTACAACAAGGGATATGTGTTCCTGCATCTGATGCCTATCGAGGTGAGCGTGGTGAACGACTCGGTGGATTTGGAGATTCGTATGTCCGAGGGCGTGCAGGCCACTATCGACCGCGTGCGCATATCGGGTAACGAGCGCCTCTACGAAGAGGTTGTGCGCCGCGAACTGCGCACCGTGCCCGGCGACCTCTTCTCAATGTCGGCCCTTGAGCGCTCGTACCGCGAAATTGCCAATATGGGCCACTTCAACCCCGAAACCATCCAGCCCGACGTGCTCGATAACGCCGAGGCCGGTACCGTGGATATAAACTGGGGGCTCGAGACAAAGAGCAGCGACCAGATAGAGCTGTCGGCAGGTTGGGGCCAAACGGGTGTGATAGGTAAACTCTCGCTCAAGCTCACCAACTTCTCTATGCGCAACCTCTTCCGCAAGGGTGCACTGCGCCGCGGAATACTCCCCCAGGGCGATGGCCAGACACTCACTCTGAGCGCACAGTCCAATGGTAAGTACTATCAGGCATACAGCATATCGTTCTTCGATCCTTGGTTTGGCCGCAAACGCCCCAACTCATTCTCGGTATCGGCGTTTATGTCAATACAGACCGATGTGGCCGACAGCTATTACAATTCGGCATACTACAATAACTATAACAACTACCTCTATGGTTATGGCAACTATAATGGTTATGGTTATAACAATATGGCATCGTACTACGATCCCGACAAGTACATCAGAATGTATGGC
The DNA here is from genome assembly GCA_017536765.1 of Bacteroidaceae bacterium. GTDB lineage: Bacteria > Bacteroidota > Bacteroidia > Bacteroidales > Bacteroidaceae > HGM04593. The sequence continues at coordinate 3,885 of JAFXGV010000079.1, read as the reverse complement.
TTCTCTATCGGCTGGGGCCGTCCTATGAAATGGCCCGACGACTATTTCACCCTCTCGGCCGAGCTCAACTACCAGCTCTACTCGCTGAAGGATTGGCAGTACTTCCTTATCACCGATGGCAATTGCAACAACATCAACCTTTCGATGACACTTGCGCGCCGTTCGGTTGATAACCCCTTCTTCCCCCGCCAGGGCTCCGACTTCTCGTTGCAGGTGTCGGCAACCCCGCCCTATTCGCTGTGGGATGGCAAGGATTATGCCTCGCTTGCGCAAAACCCCAAAAGCCAAAGCTATAAGGCCGAGTTGCGCGACAAGCATAAATGGATTGAGTACTACAAGATTAAGTTCCGCAGCAAGACATATACATCGCTCACCGAGGGCAAGCACAACCTTGTGCTTATGACACGCGCCGACTTCGGTATCCTTGGCAGCTACGACAAGAATAAAAAGTCGCCTTTTGAAACATTCTACGTGGGTGGCGATGGTATGAGCGGTTACTCGTACAACTATGCCACCGATATGGTAGCCCTGCGCGGTTACGAAAACGGAAGCCTCACCCCCTATGGCTACGAAGGTTATGCATATACCCGTTTGGGTATGGAGCTTCGTTTCCCCTTTATGCTGCAGAGCTCTACCACAATCTACGGCTTGGCATTCCTGGAGGCAGGTAACTCCTGGACCGATGCATCCAAGTTCAACCTCTCCGACCTCAAGCGCAGCGCAGGTGTCGGTGTGCGTGTGTTCCTGCAGATGATTGGTCTCATTGGTCTCGATTGGGCCTACGGATTTGACAAGGTATATGGTTCCACACAGTACAGCGGCAGCCAGTTCCACTTTATATTAGGTCAAGAATTCTAAAAAATATGAATATGAAAAGAGTATTTGCAATATTCCTGTTTTCGCTCTTTGCAGCGGTGGCAGTGCAGGCGCAGAAGTTCGCGCTTATAGATATGGAGTATATACTGAAGAATATCCCCGCATATGAGCGTGCCAATGAGCAGATGGCGCAGCAGTCCAAAAGATGGCAGGGCGAGATAGACGAGCTTGCCGCCGAGGCTGAATCGCTGTATAAGAAATACCAGAGCGAGTCGGCTTTCCTCTCCGACGAGCAGCGCACAGCCCGCGAAGAGGAGATTCTCGCCAAGGAGAAAGAGGCTGCCGAGCTCAAACGCCTCTATTTCGGCCCCAATGGCGAGTTGTACAAGAAACGCGAAAGCCTTATGGCTCCCATACAGGATGAAATATACAATGCCGTGAAGGAGGTATGTGAGCAGAAGAAATTCTCAATGGTGATAGACCGCGCATCGGCAGGCAGTGTCATATATGCCTCTCCCAAGGTTGATATAAGCAATGAGGTGCTTGCCAAACTTGGTTATTCAAATTAAATGTTTACCTTTGCGCCGGTTAAGTGGAAATAATTGAAGTTATATAAATAAGAACAATACACAATGAAAAAGATTTTAGTTTTATTTTTGATGATGGCTCCCTTGAGCCTCTTTGCCCAGAAATTCGGCTATGTGAACTCTGTTGAAATAGCACAGGTTATGCCCGAATATACAAAGGCAATCAATGAGTTGAAGACTTTGGAAAAACAGTACTCCGATGAGCTCAAGCACATTGCAACCGAGTTCGAGAAGAAGAGAAACGAACTGGAGCAGGTGAAGGATTCGCTCCCCGAGAGCATCCTGCAGCGCCGTGCCGTTGAGCTCGAGGAGATATATGCAAGAATGGAGCAGTACAGACAAACAAGCGCTCAAAGCTTCGAGCAGGCTCGCGAGACTAAATTTGCAGTCATCAACGAGAAACTGCAAAAGGCTATCCAGGATGTTGGCCGCGAGGGCACATACATCTGCGTGTTCGACATTGCCAGCGGCATTCCTTACATAAGCGAGACATTGTGCGACAACCTCGATGCAAAGGTAAAAGCCAAGCTTGGTATTTCGGCAACGGCAGCGCCTGTAAAATAAACCGAAAGGCTGTGCAGGAGTAAAGCACAGCCTTTTCTTTTTCCCACAATTTAATACGTGACAAAATGCGTAAACTACTATTTATCTTATTTTTTGCGCCCGTGGCACTATGTGCACAGAATGTGGAGTTTGGCTGTTTCAGCCTTGCCGAAGTGATGGATTCGCTTCCCGAATACAAGGCTGCACAGGACGAGTATAATCTGTTGCTCGAGCGTTGCGACAGCGAAATTGCCCGTGGCGAGGAGGAGCTGACACGTTGCTATGTATCGTTCCTCGACGGTCAGAACTCGTTCCCCGAACCCATCCTGCTCAAGCGTCAGAAGGAGTTGCAGGACTTGGTTGACCGCAGCATCATCTTGCGCGACCAGCTGAAGGAGTGGCTTGTGCAGGCGCACGACTCGCTGTTTGCCCCCATCGCAGAGAAAATAGACCAGGCCGTGGAGAGGGTGTGCCTGCGTAATAATTATGCCTATGCAATAGATACCGACAAGGCCGCCTATCGCTATGTGAACCCCAATTTCGGTGTGAACATCACCGCCCTTGTGATTCAGGAAGTGCTCTCGCCGCAACCCGTAGAAACCTTTGTGGATGAGGCTGTGGATGCAGCGCCGGAATCGACCGAAGAGGCAGCAACCGAGCAATCTGCCCCTGCCGAGGAGCAAACCACTAATGCACCTGTCATAGAGATAGTAACCCAGGAGTAGCACACCAATGAAGGATATTTCACTCTGCAACAACGTGCCGGGCCCCATCGGCATTTTCGATTCGGGCTACGGCGGCCTCACAATTTACCGCGAGATACAGGAGTTGTTGCCGCAATACAACTATCTGTATCTTGGCGACAATGCACGCACCCCCTATGGTACGCGCTCGTTCGATGTGGTATATGAGTTCACCCGTCAGTGCGTGAAATATCTTTTTTCACAAGGTTGCCATCTTGTAATTCTTGCCTGCAACACCGCATCGGCCAAGGCACTGCGCAGCATACAGCAGGTGGATTTACCCGCAATATCCCCGCAAAAACGCGTTTTGGGAATCATACGCCCCACGGTTGAAACCATAGGCGATGTCACCCGCAGCCGTCACGTGGGTGTTCTTGCCACCGAGGGTACAATCAAATCAAACTCCTATCCGTTGGAGATACACAAGCTTTTCCCCGACATTGTGGTCACGGGCGAGGCCTGCCCTATGTGGGTGCCGCTTGTGGAAACCAGCGAGCACAAAAGCCCGGGTGCCGACTACTTTATAAAAAGGCACGTCGATAACCTTCTCTCGCGCGACTCGCAGATAGATACCATAATACTTGGCTGCACCCATTACCCGATGCTCATTGAGAAGATAAAGCAATATGTGCCGCAAGGAGTGCGTGTGCTCACCCAGGGTGCTGCAGTGGCAGCCTCGTTAAAGGATTATCTTGCCCGCCACCCCGAAATGGATGCCCTCTGTGCCAAGGATGGCAAGCGGGTGTTCTGCACCACCGAGTCGGACAGCCGTTTCTGCGAGCAGGCATCGCGCTTCCTGGAGCAGCAAATTGACGTTATGCACGTAACGCTGGATTAGAAGGAGTAAATAAGAGCAGATTACAGTCTTTACAATAGTCAAAGAAGATGACTAAAAAGTGTATTTGGTTCCCCAAATTTGGCTTCACTCGCAGTAAAACATTAAAGTAAACTTTATGTTTCGCTCGTTTGCACAAATTTTTTGCGTTACGCTTGCCTTCAAAATCCTCATTTACGCCAAGTAAACTGCGGTTTTTCAGGCTGCGCAAGCCTTAAACTAACGTGAGTTCGATATAATAATTGGTACTGTAATTGAGTGTATTTGTCATGTCAACCGAACGGGAGATCTCTCTTTTTCATAGTTTTGTCATGTCGAACGTATGTGAGACATCTCTGTTATCGCGTATTGTTTGAGATTC